>CAZKNW010000476.1:0-3633 GCA_964554035.1 uncultured Verrucomicrobiota bacterium | reverse complement strand
GCCATCAAGCAGCAGAACATCCACAAGCTGCAGGCACTGGCCCTCCCCTTCACATTCTTTCACGGGGACATCACCTGCACCGAGGACCTGGAAGAGGCCTTTGACTCGGAGTCCTTCGACCAGGTGATCCACCTGGCGGCCCGCGCCGGCGTGCGCCCCTCGCTGCAGCAACCGGCCCTCTACCAGCGTGTCAACGTGGAAGGCACCACGAACATCCTGGAGGCCGCACGAAAAAGGAACATCAGGAAGCTGACGCTGGCCTCCTCCTCCTCGGTCTACGGAATCAACGACAAGGTCCCCTTTTCCGAGAGCGACCCCATACGACTGGCCATTTCTCCCTACGCTGCCAGCAAGCTCGCCTGCGAGGCCCTCGGGCATGTCTACCACCACGTCTACGGCATGGATATCGCCATGCTTCGCTTTTTCACGGTGTATGGCCCAGGACAGCGTCCCGATCTGGCCATCCACAAGTTTGCCAACCTGATCCATCAGGAGAAGCCGATCCCCGTCTTTGGCGATGGAACCACGGCCCGTGACTACACCTACATCGACGACATCGTCTCCGGCGTGGTCGCCTGTGTGGACCGCGAATTCGGCTACGACATCTTCAACCTCGGGGAGCACCAGACCGTCCAGTTGAGCGAACTGATCGCCCTGCTGGAGCAATCCCTCGGCAAGAAAGCCATCATTGATCGCCAGCCCATCCAGCCCGGCGATGTCCCGATCACCTATGCGGACATCTCCAAGGCGCAGGAAAAGCTCGGGTACCAGCCGACGACCAAGATCGCCGACGGCATTCCCAAGTTTGTCGAATGGTTCCTGACCAAGCAGGAAACCTCCCCTGCAACATGAGCCGGGCCGTCCAGCTTGTCTCGGAACTGGTTGCCATACCGAGCGTCAATCCCTCCTTCCTTCCCAAGGGACACCCTGCGGCAGGAGAGCATCGCGTGGAGGCCCATCTGGCGGAGGTTGCCGGCAAGGCGGGGCTCAAGGTAAGGCGCCAGAAGGTCCTCAAGGACCGCAACAATCTTTTCATGACCCTCCCCGCCGCCCGGGGAAAGGCCAGACAAAGGATCGTCCTCGCTCCCCACATGGATACCGTGGGTGGTGATTTGGAGAATCCAAATCTCTTCAAGCCGGTTCGCAGGAAGGGCCGCATCCACGGCCGCGGTTCCTGCGATACCAAGGGTTCCATTGCAGCCATGCTCAGCGCCCTGATCCGGCTGGCCGGTGAGAAGGAACGCCCTGCCGCCACCGAGATCGTCCTGATCGCTATGGTTGACGAGGAAAGCGTCCAGCGCGGATCACGCAAGGTGGCCGACTCCGGCTTCAAGGCGGATTTCGCCATCGTTGGAGAGCCCACGCTCCTCGAGGTCGTCACGGCCCACAAGGGCGACCTCTGGCTGAACTGCACCACATCCGGAAGGATGGCCCACGGCTCCAAGCCACACCTCGGAATCAATGCCGTTCACGAAGCCGCGAGGCTCACCCACTTCCTTGAGACGGAGTATCGGGCCCACCTCGAGAAAACCCGCCACCCTGTGCTCGGCCCCGGGACCATCAATGTCGGACTCATCCAGGGCGGCTTTCAGGCCAACATCGTCCCCGACCAGTGCATGATCCAGGCGGACCGCCGGACCATCCCGGGCGAATCCGATGCAGGCATCATCCGGGAGCTGAAGGGCATGCTCAGGAAGGCGGGAATCAAGGCAAAGATTGAGAGCCACAAGGCCTTTCCCTGTCTACCTCTGGAAACCGACAACGGGCATCCCCAGGTGAAGACACTTCTCAAGAAGGCAGGACAGCGAAAACCCATCGGCGTGGATTACTTCTGCGACGCCTCTCCCTTGTCAGTGGGAGGCATCCCCAGCGTCGCCTTCGGCCCGGGGGACATCGCACAGGCCCACACCGCTGATGAGTGGATCGCCATCGATTCCCTCGAGCGTGCCGAGGCCATCCTGTTCGACTTCCTCAAGGCCCAGCCATGACCAAGGCTTCGCCCATGGTGTCGGTCATCGTCCCGGCACGGCCCGACCAGTCAAGGGTCCTTTCCGTCGAGGCAGCCGCACACCTTTCCCATTCCCCAGGCAAACTGGAAATTCTCCTGGCAAGGGGCCCCCAGCCCTCCATCCAGCGCAACAAGGCAGTGGAAGAGGCCAAGGGTGAATGGATCTACTTCCTCGACGACGATTCCATTCCTGATCCCGACAACCTCAAGCGCGCCAGGGAACTCTGGGACGAGCCGGATGTGGTGATGATCGGCGGCCCCAATGTCTGCCCCGACAACGCACCTTTGCTGCAGCAGGCCTTCGCCAGGGTCATGGGCAACCGCCTTGCCTTCGGACCCAGTGCGGCGCGTTACAGGCCCGTCGGTGAACGTCGCACCTCCGGCGAGAAGGAACTGATCCTCTGCAACCTGATGGCAAGACGTAGTGCTTTCCGGGACGCAGGAGGCTTCGATGAAAACCTCTATCCCAACGAGGAAAACGCCCTCATGGATGCCTTCGCGGGACAGGGAGGGAAACTCATTTACGACCCGAACTTCGTGGTGGAACGAAATCCGCGTTCCAGCCTGCGCGACTTCATTCGGATGCTGATGAACTACGGGCGTGGACGGGCCGAACAGTTCCGGCTTCACCCCACGACCGGTTCCATCCTGAATTTCATACCGCCGCTCTTTGTGCTCTACCTATTGGGCCTCGTGGCCGTCCTTCCTCTGGCCTGCCCATGCCTGACTGCCTTGCTGCTGGCTCCACTGGTGCCTTATGCGGCGCTGGTCGGCTGGTTTTCATGGGGCGAATCCTCTGCTAGTGAGGACGCGCACTGGGTGGACGAGCTCTTTCACTTTCTGGTGGTTCCAGCGTTGGTCATTGCCACACACATCTTTTACGGGCTGGGCTTCTGGAAGGGGCTCTTCACGCAACTGGGGAAAGGCCCCGTGAAACGCGACATCCCGGTCACCATCGAACACATCCATGTCTGAGACGGACTCCAGGAAAACCTTCTTCCGGCAAAGCGGATGGATGGTCGGCGCCACTCTTTCGAGCGGGGGCTTCATGTTCCTGGTGCATCCCCTCGTGACACGACTCCTCGATGTCGCCCAGTACAACGAGTTCTTTGTCCTGCTCAGGATGCTCTCCATCGCCTGCATCCCGGCCACGGGACTCGCACTGGTTTTCGCCCGCAAGTCCGCCGCCGCCAACACACCCGAGCTCATCGCGGAACTCAGGACCGCCGCCAAGGCATCGGCGGGCTTCATGATTGGGCTCTGGGCCACGCTGACGGTGCTGGCCATGCTCTTCAGTGACCGACTTCTGGAGGTCTTCAAGCTCTCCAACGCCCCGGCCTTCTGGCTCCTGATCTCCACCCTCCTGGCCACGCTCTTCCTGATGGTGGTTCGCGGCATCCTGCAGGGACAACAGGACTTCTTTGGGCTGGGATGGACCGCCATCCTTGATGGACTCGGGCGCTTCATCGCGATCGGTCTTTTCATCGGTGTCATCCTGAAGACCACCACCGGGGCCATGCTCGGAACGGTGGTCGGCGTCTTCTCCGCCATTGCCGTGGGGCTCTACTGCGCACGGGGGACCTTCATCGGGAAGAGCATCGCCCTGCCATGGAAGAACTGGATCA
>CAZKNW010000475.1:0-3637 GCA_964554035.1 uncultured Verrucomicrobiota bacterium | reverse complement strand
GTCGGCCGCAAGTGCAACCAGGCCTGTCGTCACTGTCACGTCGATGCCGCGCCATGGCGGACGGAGATGATGGATCAGGAGACGGCCTCCAGGATCGGGGCATGGATTCAAGAACACCAACCCGCCGTGATCGACATCACGGGTGGCGCTCCTGAACTAAGTTCCCACTTCACCTACTTTGTTGAACTCGGCCGTTCCTACGGGGCGCGGGTGATCGACCGCAACAACCTGACCATCCTGGAGGAGGAGGGGTTTGAATGGCTTCCCGATTATCTTGCCAGCAACGACGTTGAGGTGATCGCCTCTCTTCCCTGCTACTCAGAGAAGAACGTCAACCAGCAACGCGGCAATGGGGTCTTTGCCAAGAGCATTCGCGGACTCCAGAAGCTGAATTCGCTGGGCTACGGTTCCTCCCGTGCATTACACCTTGTCTACAATCCGCTGGGAGCCAGTCTTCCAGGTGCGCAGAAGGAACTCGAGGCGGACTACAAGGAAGCACTTGAGAGGGACTTTGGAATCACCTTCAACCAGCTCTTCACCATTACCAACCAACCGATTGCCCGTTTTGCCGAGGACCTTCGGAAGAAAGGGGATTGGGACAGCTACATGGACCTGCTCAGCAATGCCTTCAATCCGGCCAATCTCGAGGGCCTGATGTGCAGGAGCACCTTGAGCATTGGTTGGAGAGGAGAGGTCTACGACTGCGACTTCAACCAGATGCTGGACATGTCACCTCCCGGAATGAAGGACGTCTTCCTGTGGGACATCGATCCGGATCAGCTCGTGGGAAGCAGCATCGCCACAGGGGATCACTGCCTCGCGTGCACGGCGGGACATGGAAGCAGTTGCACCGGGCAGGTCGAGGCACCCCATGTCGCGCCAGTCTAGAGGGACGACTTCAGCCTGGCAAAGTAGGCCCTCAACTGGAGGTTGCTTTCCAGGCCGAGACGCTCGCGGATTCGACCAAACATGCGGTCCTGGGAGTTGCGCCCCACACCCCTTTCCTTTGCGATGTTCCCCACATCATTCCCCTCGATCAGCATGGCAAGGGAAACCGTTTCGGAACTGCTAAGCTCACCGAGGGTATCCGATCCATCGAGGCCGAGCAGGTCAAGAAGCGCCTTCCGGGATTCCATCAGGACATGGCGCCTCTCCACATGGGAGCAGATCTCCTGCATGCGCAGGCAGATCAGGTGGAAAAGCTGCTTCTCCCGCTGGTCGAAATCCCTTCCGCTCCGATTGAATGAGAAGAGGAGTGGTTTTCCAAAGAACCGCCCAAGGTCAAAGGCGATCTGATAGCGGGCATCAATGAACCGGTAGGCCTCACGATAAAGGCCCGACTGCCGAAAGATACTGTCCCCAACAAACTGGCTCATCAGGAGGGGTTCCTTGTTCAAGCCCTCCCATCCAACCGAGGTCAGGACGGGATGCTCGGGAAGGTGGGCAAGGAGTGGTTCGCGGAATTCCTCGGCCGTATGGGCATAACCCGGGGTCACCTCCCAACCTGAAATGCAACCGTAGTCAGGGGATATCTCGTTCCAAGCCAGATTCTCGGCACTGAAGCACTTTTCAACCCGTGTGATGAATTCAGACGCGAGGTTCGACCACTCCGTGCAGTCGGTCAGATCACGACACAGCGCATTGACGCGACGGAGGTCGGCTTGGCGGACGTCGGGAAGGCGGGGCTGGGCGGAAGATCCCTGTTTGATCGTCATGCCCCCACCCTTCCCTCCATGGTCCCCATCAATTGGGAGGCATTGGAAACCCCGGCTTTCCGGTAAAGGTTCTGGAGATGCTTTTCCACCGTTCTTGCGGACAGACCCAGAATGATCCCTATTTCGGAAGCCTTCTTGCCTTCACAAAGCCAGCCGGCGATCTCTTTCTCCCGTGGCGTCCATTTCAATTCGACCGGCTCCTGATCCAGCATTGGCATCGACTTCCAAGCCAGCATGTATCCGTTGAGAAGGATCACCTCCCGACCTTCCGCCCGAAGTATCTCATCCAATCGTGAAAGGGTCTGGACCGTTCCGGCTTCTTCCATCCTTGCCAGGTCGATTGAAGCTCTCCGGTTGGTCATGAACCCGCCTTGTTCCGAGGGCTCCACGACCGCGACGGCAACACCCATCGAGTCCATCAGTGCGAGGGAGGCGTCAAACTGCCTGAGGTCCGACTCCGTCTTGCTTCGAAGCCTCTCACTCATTCTGGACCAGGTATTCGGCATCACCAGTGAACCACCCAAGTTACTTGGAATTGACTCCATCAGGAAACGCGATCCCCCGTCCCTTGGCAAGACACAGATGGCCGGCGATCCGGAAAAAAGAGCTGAAACCAGCTACTTGCGCTGCTGATATTTCTCCGGGGTATCACCCACCTCGAAGGAGGCCTCGGGATCCTTCGACGGGACTTCCAATCTGGAACGCAGCTTCGCAAGTTCCTTCTCCAGCTTGGCCTGCACCCCGGCGTGCGATGGACGCCCATAGTAGTTCTTCAGCTCAAGCGGATCCGCCTTCAGGTCGATCAACTCCCACTCATCCACATCGTCCTCATAGAAGTGGATCAGTTTGTAATGCCCATCAACCACTCCATAATGCCTGCGAACGAGATGCCAGCCCGGCCATTCATAGTAGTGATAGTAGTGGGTGGTCCTCCAGTCCCCTGGAGTTTTCCCCTTGAACAAGGGCACCAGGCTTCTCCCTTGCATGTCTCCCGGGACCGACGCCCCGGCCACTTCTAGAAAGGTCTCGGCAAAATCCAGGGGCGAAACAATGTCGCTGTTCTTCGAACCCGGCTTGGTGACACCCGGCCAGCGCACAAGGAAGGGCGTACGAAGGGATTCCTCGTAGATCCAGCGCTTGTCAAACCACCCGTGCTCACCCAGATAGAACCCCTGGTCCGAGGAATAGATCACAATGGTGTTTTCAGCGAGACCTGATTCATCCAGGTAATCGAGAAGCTCGCCAACCGCATCGTCCACAGAGTCAATGCATCGAAGGTAGTCCTTCACGTATCGCTGGTATTTCCACCGCACCAGCGCCTTTCCCTCAAGGTTCATCATCTCAAAGGCCTCATTCTTCGGGGCATAGGCGGCATTCCAGGTTTTCAACTGCTCCGGTGTGAGCCCACGCGGAGGATCAAGCTTGAGGTCATAGCGCGTGAGATCCCGGTCGATCTGCATCTCCTGGGTCTGTCTTGCCTTCACTGATTTCGAATAATCCTCAAAGAGGGTCGGAGGCTCGGGAATCTTCACATCGTCATACTTGTTCAGGTACTTGGGTCCCGGCTGCCAGTTCCTGTGGGGAGCCTTGTGCTGCGTCATCAGCATGAAGGGCTTGCTCTTGTCCCGGGTATCCTTCAGCCACTTGAGGGTCAGGTCGCTGATGATGTCGGTGGTGTAGCCCGTATGCTTGACACGCTTGCGATTCTTTCCGCTCCCGTTCTCATCGAGAAGCATGGGAGGATTGTAGTAGGGCCCCTGCCCGATCAACACCTCGGAATAGTCATAACCCTGGGGCGCCATGTGCTCACCCAGATGCCATTTCCCAACCACGGCCGTGGTATAGCCCGCCTTTCTAAGCAGCTTGGAAAAGGTCTGCTGATTGCCGTCAAACTCATTGCCATTGCGAAGGAATCCGTTGAG
>CAZKNW010000474.1:0-3657 GCA_964554035.1 uncultured Verrucomicrobiota bacterium | reverse complement strand
AGAAGGGAAGGGAACACTGGTCCTACCAACCCGTTTCCAAACCACCCATCCCCTCCGTCAGGACCACCACCTGGCCGCGAAGTGAGATCGACTTCTTCATCCTCTCGCAACTTGAGAGGGAGGGACTGAGTCCGGCCGGTGACGCGGATCCTGAAACATGGATCCGTCGGCTCCATTACTCCCTGACGGGGCTTCCTCCGAGTCCTGCAGAGATCGACGCCTTTGTCCTGGATGGCTCCGAGGATGCCAGGGAGCGTGCCGTGAACCGGCTGCTGGACTCACCCCGCTTTGGGGAGCGATGGGGAAGGCATTGGCTGGACGTTGCACGTTACGGGGAATCCGTCACCCTTCGCGGACTCGTCTTCCAAAATGCCTGGCGGTATCGGGATTATGTCATCGAGGCCTTCAACCGGGATCTTCCCTACGACCAGTTTGTGAGGGAGCAGGTGAGTGGCGATCTGCTGCCGGCGAAGGATCATGTTGATCGTGGACGCAAGCTGGTGGCCACCTCCTTCTTCACCATCGGCAACCATGGCTTCGAGGAGCAGAACAAGGAGGCCCTCAACATGAACGTGGTGGACGAGCAGCTCGACACGCTCGGCAAGGCCTTCCTTGGACAGACCTTGGGCTGCGCCCGTTGCCACGACCACAAGTTCGATCCCATTCCGACCAGGGACTACTACGCACTGGCGGGGATCCTCCGGAGCTCGAACTACCTGAGGCACGAAAACGTTTCCACCTGGGTGGACATCCCGATGCCCCTGAGTCCGGAGCAGGAGAAGGCAAGGAAGGATCATGAGGCGGCGATCAAGTCCCTGAAGAAGGAGATGGCCGCCTTGCGGAAGATCACCGGCACCCTTTCCCAGAAGAAGGACGGGAAGATTAAGGCCTCCAGTCTGCCGGGGCTGGTGATTGATGATGCCGAGGCGCTCAAGGTGGGTGACTGGGTGCAGTCCACCTTCAAGAACACCTTCATCGGGGAAGGCTACCTGCACGACGGCAACACCGACAAGGGAGCCAAGTCACTGACCTTCGAACCGGACATCAAGGAAGCAGGACGCTACGAGGTATTGTTCGCCTTCCTGGGCCACAGCAACCGGTCTTCCAAGACCCCGGTGACCATCCAGAGCGCGGAGGGTGAGAAGACCATCAAGGTCAACCAGCGCAAGCTGGCCCCGATCGATGGACGCTTCCTTTCACTGGGCACCTACACGTTCGAGACCAACGGCTTCTCCACGGTCCTGATCTCCAACGAGGGCACCGATGGTGTGGTGGTGGCGGATGCGATCATCTTCGTGCCGGTCGCACCGGGAGCCAGCCGTGTCGCGGGGGATGCCGGGGATGAGGATTACTCGAAGGCCCGCGAGCGCCTGACCCGGCTGGAGAACGAACTGAACGATCTGGAGAAGCAGGCACCTGAAGTACCCATGGCGATGGCCATGCAGGACCGGGAGGATCCCGCCGACATCCGCATTCACATCCGTGGAACGGTCAACTCGCTGGGCGAAGAGGCCCCGAGGGGATTCCTTCAGGTGGCCAGCCTGGGCGAGGTTCCCGTGGTGCCCGAAGACGGGAGCGGCCGTGTCGAATTGGGCAGGTGGCTGACCGACGAAGCCAATCCGCTGACGGCACGGGTCTATGCGAACCGCGTCTGGCACTGGCTGATGGGTTCGGGGATCGTGAGAAGCACCGACAACTTTGGCACCACCGGCACCCCGCCCACCCATCCGGAACTGCTGGACTACCTGGCGACCCGGTTGAAGGAGAACAACTGGTCCACCAAGGGGCTGATCCGGGAAATCGTGCTTTCCAGGACCTGGGGGCTGGCGTCGGATCCGACGGAGCAGCAACAGGCAAAGGACCCCCGGAATCTCCTCCTCGGCCATGCCAACCGCACCCGACTCGAGGCGGAAATGATCCGGGATGCGCTCCTGAAGATCAGCGGACAGCTGGAACTTTCCATGGGTGGTTCGGAGCTTGGTGAGAAGCTCAAGGCGGACTACGGCTTTTCCTACGAGGGCAACCGGAGAAGCATCTATGTCCCTCAGCTCAGGAATTCGCCCATTGAGATCCTCGAGACCTTTGACATGGCGAACAGCAGCTTCACCACCGGCAACCGTGACGCCAGCACGGTCGCCCCACAGGCGCTCTACCTCCTGAATCATCCCTTTGTCATCCAGCAGGCCGAACATGCTGCGAAGAAGTTGCTGGCCGGGGATGTTACAGAAGATGAGAAGCTGGACCAGGCATGGCGAAGCACGCTGGGACGGTATCCGACCCGGAAGGAGAAGGCGCTGATGAAGGGCTTCCTTGAGCAACACGCGGCTTCCCCTGAGGCATCCAGCCTGGCCTGGGCGCAGGTGTATCAATCATTGTTTGGATCGATCGACTTCCGCTATATTCCCTGAAATCTGATGAATCCACTCGGAAACATGACAAGAAGACAGACCCTGAAGGCATCCGCCTGTGGCTTTGGTTACCTGGCCCTCGCGGGCATGACCGCCTCGCAGAGGGCTGAGGCCGCCATAAGAAACCCGCTCGCAGCCCGTCAGCCCCATTTCGCGCCGCGTGCCAAGCGGGTGATCTTCGTCTTCATGCAGGGTGGTCCCAGTCATGTGGACTCCTTCGACTACAAGCCTGAGCTGGAGAAACGCGACGGGCAGATGAGGGCCTTTGACGATGCCAGGACCATTGCCAAGACCGGCAAGCGGCAGTCGCAGCAGAGGATGATGAAGTCCCTCTGGGATTTCTCACCCCACGGGCAGAGCGGCAAGATGTGCTCGGACCTTTTCCCCCACATCAACCAGCATGTGGATGACCTCTGCTTTGTGCACTCGATGCATACCGAGGGCATTGCCCACGGCCCCGCCACCCTCTTTCTCCACACCGGGACCACGAACTTCATTCGTCCCTCCATGGGCAGCTGGGTCTCTTATGGACTGGGCACCGAGAACCGGAATCTTCCCGGGTTTGTCACCATCAGTCCCTCCGCCGGAAACGGTGGTCCGAGGAATTATGGCAACGCCTTTCTGCCGGCCGCCTTCCAGGGAACGGCGATTGGCAGGGCGGGGAAGCCGGCCAAGGAATCCTCCATCAAGAACCTGGTCAACCCGGCCCGTTCGCTTTCACAGCAACGTCAGCAGTTTGAGCTGTTGCAGGAGCTGAATCACCAGCAGTTGAGCCAGCGTCCGGGAGACAGCGAGCTGGAGGCCGTGATCAGTTCCTACGAGCTTGCCTGGCGGATGCAGAGTCATGCTCCCGGGGTGATGGACATGAGTGACGAGTCCCCAGAGACCCTGGCCATGTATGGCATTGGCGAAGGCAAGACCGACAACTTCGGGCGCCAGTGCCTGATGGCGAGAAAGCTGAGTGAAGCCGGTGTCCGCTTCATCCAGGTGACCTATGGAGACAACACCGCCAATCCCGCCTGGGACCAGCATTCCAACCTGCCCAAGCACAAGGACCACGCGATGGCCACCGACAAGCCTGTGGCGGGACTGCTCAAGGATCTCAAGCAGCGTGGCCTCCTGGATGACACCATCGTCTGGTGGGGTGCGGAATTTGGACGGACTCCCTACGCGCAGAACAACGGCACGGGGCGTGACCACAATTCAGATGGCTTCACCGTCTGGCTGGCGGGTTGAGGTTTCCAGCCCG
>CAZKNW010000473.1:0-3664 GCA_964554035.1 uncultured Verrucomicrobiota bacterium | reverse complement strand
GAGCTGGATGCGCAGTCCGGACTCCTCGATGAGCTTGGGGCGCATTGCAAGGTATTCCGGAGAGGTGAGCAGGGGAAAGTCGACGGTGTCGGAAGCCGCCTTGTCCTTCCAGAGCTGGACGGGGATCCTGAGGGGGGGCTTCTGGGTTGGAAGCACTCCCGTGTAATGCCCCTGAAAGCGGTAGTCACCTCCTTCGGTGAGGACCACCCAATCGGAAATCCTGGTTTCGAACGAGGTGGACTGGTTTGGCTGAAGGATCTCCGGCTTGGCGAACATGTGCGCGAGCGCCGTGGTGGGAGGAATGGGATCGATCTCCCTGCCATCGAGCCAGATGGAAAGATGGCCGTTCTGGCGGCAGCAGCCCTCCCAAACGAAGGCCAGCGGTGCTTCCGACTGGTTGGTGAAATGCCACTGCAGGGGCATCGGGTCGCCGATCACACGAAGACCGTTCCATGGCGACTTGAGTGAGAGCGCCACAGGTTCGGCCGCTTGTGCCATCCCGGGAAGCAAACAGGCCAGGATGAGCTTCAAAGTGATTGTCAGGTTCTTTGGTGGCACGCGGATTGGAGACAGTCTGATGGAGGCTTGTTCAATTGTGGAGACCTCATTCCCACCGGAATCTTTGAATGTCATTCTACGATGTCCGTCCATAATGTAAAATTATACGTATAGGTATTATTTTTTGTTGCAAGGTCAGGAAGGCTGACCAATAGTTCGCTCCCTGTTTCCCGAGCAAATCCTTCAAGGGTTCCATGGGAGGCAGGTCAACACCCAACCATGACGCAGATGTCTGCCATGAGATTCTCCAAACTGATTCGACTCGCCGCCCTCACGGCCACCTTGACCTCCGTGGCCACCCTCTCAGCCAAACCAGCCGAAGGTTGGTATCACTTCCGTGGTCCACAGCAGAACGGGACTTCCCTCGAAACGGGTCTGCCAGACTCTGTGGACCCTGCCAAGACTCTCTGGACGGCCTCCCTCTCCGGGCAAAGCTCCCCGACGATCTACAAGGGAAAGCTGTATGTCATGGGATACGAGGGAGAAGGCCCTGACCTTCAGGAACTGGTGGCCTGCTTTGATGCCGAGACTGGAAAGAAGCTTTGGGACCATCGCTGGAACGACTTCCTGAGCGACATCATCTACACCCGCTATTCCACCTCCAATCCCACCGTGGATCCGGCGACGGGCAATGTTTACGTCCAGGGAAGCCAGGGAATCATCGCCGGTTTCACCGGTGACGGCAAAAAGCTCTGGGAGCACTCCATGATGGACCGCTTCGGCCGCATGACCTTCCCCAACGGCCGTACCGCTTCTCCCGTTGTGGACGGCGATCTGGTGGTGACCCACCATATTACCGCCTACTGGGGTGCCATGGGACCGGCTCGTGACCGATTCCTGGCATTCGACAAAATTTCCGGAGAGGTGGTCTACATTACCACGCCCGGTGGAGCCCCCAAGGACAGCTCGTATTCGCCTCCCGTCCTTTCCTGGTGGAATGGACAACGCGTGATGTATTCGGGAACGGGTGACGGATCCGTGGTCTGCTTCAATGCACGCACGGGTAATCCCATCTGGTACACCAAGATCAGTCAGGGTGGTGTGAATGCCGGCATCCTGCTTTACAAGGACACGATCATCGCGGTTCACGGACGTGAAAACCTGGACAACTCAGAGATTGGACGAATGGTTGCCCTCAAGGTGCCGAAGAGTGTTCCTGCAGGAGCCAGCCCCCATGAATTCCCGGTCAAGGAACTGGAGCTCTGGCGCAATGGTGTTTCCTCCTTTGCGAGTTCTCCCGTCATCGTGGGTGACCTCGTCTACCAGGTGGATGGCACCGGCGATCTCAACTGTGTGGAGGCCGCTTCGGGAGAAGTCCTCTGGAAGACGAAGTTGGGTATCGAGCAGCGCAATGCCTCGATGATCCATGCCGAGAACAAGCTCTACATCCCCATGCTGGAGGATCCGGAAACGAAGGAAACCGGTGCCGAGGCCGGAACCAAGGGTGCTTTCTACATCGTCGAGCCCGGTCGCAATGGTGGCAAGATCCTGAGCAAGGCCCAGTTGGATGGACGTTGCTTCGGAAGCCCTTGTGTCTTCAATGGAAAGGTCTATCTGCAGACCACCAAGAACCTTTATTGCTGGGGCACCAGGGGTGACAACAAGGGACGTGCCGAGGAGTTGGCGGATGGCGAGTGGCCCAAGGCCGGCAAGCCTGCAGCCCTTCACCTGATTCCCAACGAGATCCTGCTGCACCCGGGTGAGAAGCAGGAGTTCCGCATCCTGGTCGTGGATGACAAGGGTTTCACCGTTGAGGAACTGAAGAGCACCAAGGGCGTCGAGTTCGAGAGCTTCATTCCCCCGACCGCCAAGGTGAAGGTCCGCATGAACGCAGAGTTCGACAAGCAGGGGCGCCTTGTGGCTGACCAGACCTCCGAGCCTTCCGCTGGAATGTTCAAGGCGACTTACAAGGGAATCACCGGTTTCGTCCGTGGACGCATCCAGCCCGGTCTTCCCATGCACGAGGATTTCGAGTCCTTCACCATTGATGAAAAGCATCCCGCCTCCCACCCTGAGGCAGGAACGGAATACACCTATCCTCCACTTCCCTGGATCGGTGCCCGCTTCAAGTTCGAGGTCCGCAACTCGGATGGGGACAAGGACCTCGCCAAGACCATCGACAACAAGCTCTTCCAGCGTGGTATCGTCTTCTTCGGCCACCCTGACATGACTGACTACACCATTGAGGCCGATGTCCTGACCGAGGGCAACCGGCGCAAGATGTCCGAGGTCGGCCTGATCTGTCAGCGCTATTATGTCATCCTGAAGGGGAATTCCGGAAAGCTTCAGATCAATTCCAACCTGGAGCGCATCAAGGAGGAGACCTCCTTCCGCATGAAGCCCAATACATGGTATCGCCTCAAGGCGCGGGTGGATCGCAACAAGGACGGTTCCGGCGTGGTGCGGGCGAAGGCCTGGGCCAAGGAAGATCCGGAACCCGCCGAGTGGACACTCGAGGTGGAGCACAAACACGCCCATGACCAGGGCTCTCCCGGCCTGTTTGGCTTTGCCCCCCAGGAGGTGCCGGTCCACATCGACAACCTCTCCGTCACCTCGAACAAGTAACCCATTTCCAATCCAGAAAACCGACCACCGATCATGAAGATGAAATCAATGAAGTTTCTCACGGTAGCAACCCTGGCGGGAGCCCTTGTGCTTCCTGCCGTTGCCGAAGACTGGCCCCAGTGGGGTGGTCCCAGCAAGGGACGCAACATGTACTCCCCGGCAAAGAACCTGTTCGAAAGCTTTGAGCCCGGTGAGTTCAAGCCCGGCTCCGAGGAGATCGACATGTCCACGACCAAGAACGTCAAGTGGATCGCCAAGCTGGGTTCCCAGACCTATGGAAACCCGACCGTGGCCAACGGAAGGGTCTATGTTGGAACCAACAACGAGGCGCCCCGCGATCCCCAGCACAAGGGCGACTACAGCATCCTGATGTGCTTTGATGAAAAGACCGGTGACCTTCTCTGGCAGTTGGTCGTCCCCAAGCTGAAGTCCGGAAAGGTCAATGACTGGGAAAACCTTGGAATTCTTTCCTCTCCCTCCGTCGAAGGTGACCGCGTCTATCTGGTGACCAGCCGTTGTGAGGTCATCTGCATCGATGCCA
>CAZKNW010000472.1:0-3697 GCA_964554035.1 uncultured Verrucomicrobiota bacterium | reverse complement strand
AAGGTCCCTGCCGTGGAGGACATTGCCAGGACACTGGAACGGGTGGGCATGGACAAGCTCCTGTTGTTCGAACAGGACTTCACCCTCTCCTTCACCAGTGCGGACGTGATCTCATACTCTCCCAGGATCTCCATGGCCCGGTCCAGTGCGTAGCCCTTTCCGATGGAACCCAGGTCGATCAGCATGTCCGGCACGGTGAAGGAGAGGGTGAAGTCCTGTTCGTTCAACAGGAGCTTGTCCATGCCCACCCGTTCCAGTGTCCTGGCAATGTCCTCCTCGGCAGGGACCTTCATGTCCTTCTGGACAAAACCCCAAAGCTTCAACAACGGCGCCACCGTGATGTCAAAGGCGCCTTCTGTCATGCGTCCCAGTTCCACACACCTTTGCAGCAGCGCAAAGAGTTGGGGTTCCACCCTGACCGGCCCGTTCGAGGCCATGCGGTTGATCCGGCTCACATCGCTGGAGGCATCATAAAAGTTCATCTGTCGCTCCAGCCACCGGATCTCCTCGATCGCCTCCTCCCCGGCAGAGCGAAGACGCGATTCATCCTCACCCATCAGGACAAACTCCCATCGGGTGGCCATCGCCTCGCAGGCCAGCTGTACTTTTTTTGACATCGAAGCGAGAATAGTCCCAATCAGATGAGGAAGGCAGGAAATAAGGAACCGGGAATTACGGCCCTTCCTGCTTTCCTTCCTTCCTCATTCAACACGGAAATGTTGCCCAATATGATCCCATCCGAACTTGGGTTCTTCCGACATCGGTTTCCCACCAATCAGGATGAACTCCCGCCGCATCGCCATCGCCTCACACGCCAATTGCACCTTCTTCGGCATCGCAGCGAGGATAAGGCGAATCGAATGAGGAAGGCAGGAAATAAGGAATCCGGAATCAGGTCTTTCCTGCTTTCCTTCCTTCCTCATTCAAAACAAAAGGTCTCGCTTTCCGGCGCGAGGCGGAAGGATCCTTTCCACCTTGATGACGGAATGGGAAAAGACGCGTCGGCGCCTGAAGGCCTTCCTGGTGCGCTGCACGCACTGGGAGTTCTGGCCGCCCTACATCTTCTACATCCCTGTCGGCCTCAACATCCTCTGGCTCACCATCCGATACAACGGACTCCTTCTCCCACTGACCACCAACCCCGGCAGGCACGACGGAGCCTACATCGGGGAATCCAAGGCCCGTTCCCTCGGCCTGCTCCATCAGACCTTCCCCGACTTCATCGCGGAAAGCTGGTTGATCCAGGGAGAAACACCGGAAGAGAAGAACGCCTTTGTCTTCAGCACCATCAAGACCAGCAAGGTGACCTATCCCTTCATCCTCAAGCCCGACGACGGAAGTCGCGGCGGCGGAGTCCGACTGGTCCGATCCGAAGATGACATACGCTCATACTTTGATTCCATACGCGCCCCGGTCGTCATGCAGCGATTCGTGGAAGGCCCCGAGGAAGCCGGTGTCTTCTACGTGCGCCATCCCAAGGAGGAGAAGGGCCGCATCTTCGCCATTACCCAGAAGTCCTTTCCCCATGTGATCGGCGACGGCGTCCATACGCTGGAAGAACTCATCTACCTCGATGAGCGGGCCTATATCGTCGCCTCCAAATACCTCAGGCGCTTCGCAAACGACCTGAACACCATCCCTGAGAACGGACACCGCTGGCGCCTGGTCAATGCCGGCAACCATGCCCAAGGTTGTGTCTTCCACGACGGCATGCACCTCGCCAGCGACGCCCTCCTTGATCAGATCGACCAGATCGCCAAGGGCTATCCGGAATTCTACCTCGGCCGCTTCGACGTCCGCTATGCCCGGGACGAGGAACTGATGAAGGGCGAAAACTTCAAGATCCTTGAGGTGAACGGATCCCTCTCCGAAGCCACCTCCATCTACGAACCCAACAACCCGCTCCTCTCCGCCTACAGGACCCTCTTCGAACAATGGCGCCTCGTCTACGAGATCGGAGCCTGGAACCGCGACCATGCCAAAGCCACGGCCCCTTCCCTCACCCAAATGTGGAAACGCGGCCAGGAATACAAGAAACAGAGAGCCACCTACCCGGATGCGGATTGATGTAAGGAGTTTCGCCCCTTCAGGGCTCCCGGGTATTAAACAGGCATCCAATCCCGGTGGCTCACGCCAACCGGCTACCTTCTGTCGGCCTTCCAGGCCTGAATTGGAGAGATCTGGAGGATCGAAATAGGGTAGCCGGTGTGTGTAAGCCACCGTATGCAGGACAACAACAAACCCACAAGCCCCGGAGGGGCGACACACCTCCCTTTTTGAAAAACCCTGTTCCGCGCAAGGCGCCTGGGCCGCCTTCACAGGCTGTGTGAGAAAGGTAGGGCCCCTCGCTCCGCGCGCGCTTTTGCTGCGGACCGGGTAACAAGGCCGGTGGTGCGCTGGCAAACCAAGCTCAGGCGCTCACGGAGTGATCGCCCTACCTGATATGGGTGAATTACTCATGGCTTTGGTTATTGGGGGCGTCCGCCACCACAGTTTTTGGACCATATCTCTAGTGGTTGGCGTCTCGCCTGCCGGTCATTGGGGCGTCCCGCCCCGAATGTTCACACAGCCTCTTTAGACGCTTCGGTGATGGGAGTTCACGGGCGCAGAGAGATCAGAAAAAGGAGAAGGGAAAAATGGTGCGCAAGGCGGGAATCGAACCCACAACCTTCGGCTTCGGAGACCGACGCTCTATCCGATTGAGCTACTCGCGCACTCGAAGGGAGAGGGAAAATGTGGCAAAACGGCGCGCGGAGCAAGTCCGATTCGGCCTTCTGGGTTGACGCCCCTGCCCGCTTTGATACCTTCCGCGCCTCGTGAAGAACTTTTATGCCAGCTTTCGATTTACCTCCGAGTGGCGTGCTGAAGGATTTTACTTTAGCCGCTCTGCCCGGGGTGCGAGCTGGTGATCGGATGATTTTCAAGAACCACTCAACCAACCGCGGGCAACCTGCTCCGCGGTTTTTTTGTTTTCACCGCCGGGCCCCGCACAACCAGAAACAAAAATGATCGTCGTACTCAAACCCAACCTCAAGAAGACCGAGGAGAACGCTGTCCTCAAGGAAATCAAGAAGCTCGGCTACACCCCCCACGTCATGCGTGGCGTGGAGCGGACCGTCATCGGCGCCATCGGTGACGAGCGCAAGAACCACACCCTCGAGACCCTCACCACCTGGGACCAGGTCGAGAGCGTCATGCCCGTCCAGAAGCGCTACAAGCTGGTCAGCCGCGAGTCCCATCCTTCCAACTCGCAGGTGAAGGTGGGCAAGCACAAGATCGGTGGGAAGAAGATCCAGGTGATGGCGGGCCCCTGCTCGGTCGAGGGCGAGAAGCAGCTCATGCAGACCGCCGAGGCCGTCAAGAAGGCCGGTGCCACCATGCTCCGTGGCGGCGCCTTCAAGCCCCGCACCTCTCCCTATGAGTTCCAGGGACTGGGTGAAAAGGGGCTGAAGATGCTGGCCAAGGCCCGCAAGGAATTTGATCTGCCTGTCATCACGGAGATGCTCAACCAGGAGCACGCCGACCTCATGGCGGAATACACCGACATCATCCAGATCGGCACCCGCAACGCCCAGAACTTCGCGCTCATCACCGCCGCCGCCAAGACAGGCCTCCCGGTCGTCCTCAAGCGCGGCTTCTCCATGAAGATCGAGGAATGGCTCCTGGCCGGTGAGTACGTGCTCTCCAACGAGAACCC
>CAZKNW010000471.1:0-3708 GCA_964554035.1 uncultured Verrucomicrobiota bacterium | reverse complement strand
CGGATCAGTTGGGAGTTGGCTTCCGGGTCATTGATGACCTGCTCCTTGTCACCATCCCACTTGATGCTGCGTCCCAGCTTGTAGGAGAGCATTCCGAGCATGGGTAGTACGGACGAGCGGTGGGAGGCCTCGATCTCCGCCACGGGCTTGGTGCCGGTCTCGATGGCCTTGATGAAATCATGCCAGAGCGGGGTGAGGTTATGTCCGTTCTTTACGTCGTCAAAGCGCGGGTCCTCATGAACGATTTCCTTCTTTTGGTCTGCTGGATAGAAGGTCCACCCATCCCTCCACCCCATGTGGAAAACGCCGTTGGTGCCGTAGAAATAGCATCCGTACTGATGTCTTTCATTGTTGTTGTTGGCGTATTTCCTGTGTTCCCAGACTGCCGTAAAGGACTCGAATTCATAGGTTGCGGTCTGGGTGTCCGGGGCATCGGTGGTGGCTTCCTTGTCATTGGCGACAACGTCGCCGCGGATGGGGCGGCCTCCGGTTGAATAGATCGTCCTGGGATACTTCTCGTCGGTCCACCAGAGAACCTGGTCAAGCCAGTGTACACCCCAGTCGCCGAGGGTGCCGTTCGCGTAGTCGAGAAAGTTTCTCCAACCGCCCGGATGCATGCGCCGGTTGAAGGGGCGGTAGGGTGCGGGGCCGCACCAGCGCTCCCAGTCCATGCCCACGGGAGTTTTGCTGTTGGCGGTGGGCTCTTCAGCCCCTCCTCGTCCTGCCACGAACATCCTGACCATTCCGATATCGCCAACCTTGCCGGACTTCAGGAATTCCATGCCTGAAACGTGGTGAGGACCGATTCGCCGATGGAGTCCGACTTGGACCACTCGGTCCGCCTGCCCGGCTGCTGTGACCATGGCGCGACTTTCGCCAACCGTGTGGGCCGTGGGTTTCTCCACGAAGACATGGGCGCCTGCCTTTAGGGCGTCGATCGTCTGGACTGCGTGCCAGTGGTCCGGAGTGGCAATGATCACGATCTCGGGCTTGGCTTCCTCAAGCATTTCTCGGTGATCTTCATAAATTTCGGGAAGGTGTCCCGTCTGGCCTTCGATTGCGTCGGCTGTGACATTCAGGGCCCTGGCATAACAATCACAGAGGGCTGTGATCTTGCAGCGTCCTGATTTGACGGCTTCCTGGAGAATGTTCATTCCCCACCATCCGCATCCGATGAGGGCGGTGGTGTATTTCTTTCCTGGGGTGGCCCCCAACAGAGGGATGGCGGAAAAGGCCGCTCCGGCGGCAGCCGTGTTCTTGATGAAGGATCTTCTGTTTTGCGTCATCTTGGGTAAGGCAAAGGTTATCGCCCGGCGCGGGCATCGAGGCAAACCAGTTTTCCGTCGGCATTGCGGGCATACAGACGTCCGTTTGCCAGGACTGGAGTGGCCCAGCAACGTCCATCAAGGATCTTCGATTGATGAAGGACCTCGAATTTCTCGGGTGAGGGTCTGAGTGTGAGTAGGTTTCCTTCTTCGCTTAGGATGAGCAAAAGATCGCCAGCTCCGATCAGCGAGCCGAAGGAGACTTCTTCGGTCTCCCAGAGGTCTTTTCCAGTCTCAAATGCAACACACTTGAATTTTGCCCGAGAATTGTTGTCGCCATCAAAGCCGTAGAGGTGTCCATCCACGAGGACCGAGCTGTTGATCTGATTTCGGTATTTGCGGTTCTTCCAGATGAGGTCGGCTTCGGTCCCTTGAACTTCGTATAGAGCAGCTCCCTTGGAGTATCCGGAGGAAACGAAGACCCGCTTGTCTGTCACGATGGGACTGGCTGCGTTCACGCCATAGCGGGTGAACCATGGAATCTGCCAGAGGATCTGACCCGATGCCGGATCGATGCCGGAATAGGCATCACCTGAAGAGATGATGACCTGCGGTTCTCCTCCGATGGAAACCGGAGCAGGGGAGGAGTAACCGGCTTCCCCATCGTCCGAGGTCCAGAGGAGCTGCCCTGAATCCTTGTTGAAGGCCATGCCGGAAGCTCTTGCATTAATGATGAGGGTGTCACCGTGAACGAGGCAGGAGCCATTCAGTCCCCAGTCAGGTATCCTGACCTCATCCTTCTCCTGAATCTGTCTTTGCCATACCACCTTTCCATCTTCCAGCGACAGGCAGAAAAGGTCTCCCCAACGGCTGAGTGTGTAGACCTTGTCGGTATCGATCGTTGGGGTGCTTCCCGGGCCACCTTCGTAGAGGTAGGGCTTGAGGTCGGAGGAGTAGGAGTGGTTCCAAAGGCTCTTGCCCGTCTTCTCATCAATGCAGACCACCTGATCCTTGCCATCCCTGTTTCCCATGGTCAGGACCCGTCCATGGGCGACCACAATGGAGGAGAAACCGATGCCGCATTCGTGCGACCAGAGAACGGGGGGGGATGCATCTTCCCAGTCGGTGGACCAATCCGATTCCCGACTGATCCCATCATGGTGTGGTCCTCTGTAGTTGGGCCAGTCGTTGGCCAATGCGTGGTTGAAGCAAGAGAGTGCCAGAAGGCCTGCTAGATATCTGAACGTCATGGTCATCATTTAAACGAAGGGAAAGGTGAGGGCATTCAAGCCTTGGGTTCCTGTTGGGAGATGCAGTGAAAGGATCCCAAACCCCAGATCAGTTCCGTGGAGTCAATCCCGATCACTTCGAATCCGGGCATGTTCTTCCGCAAGAGGTCAAGAGCGATGGCATCCTTGTCGCAGCGATAGGTGGGAACCAGAACGCGACCATTGCTGATGAGGAAGTTGGCGTAGCTTGCGGGAAGTCTCTGGCCTTCGTGTTCAAGTCGATCCGGCATGGGGATGGCGATGACCTCAAAGGGATTGCCGTCCTGGTCCCTCGCAGAAAGAAGCAGCTGGCGGTTCTCCTCAAGAAGCCTGTGGTTCGGGTCGGCTTCATCCTCTTCGACAACAGTGACGATGCGCGATGGCGAAATGAAGCGGGTGATGTCATCGATGTGGCCGTCCGTGTCGTCGCCCTCGATGCCATCGCCAAGCCAGATGATGTTGGAAATGCCGAGGAACTCACGCAGACGATCCTCGATCGCCTCCCTCGTCAGTTCCGGGTTTCGGTTGGGGTTCAGCAGGCAGGAGGTCGTGGTGAGGAGAGTCCCTTTCCCGTTTACCTCGATGGAGCCACCCTCGAGTACCATTCCTCCCTCAAAGGAGGGAAGATCCCTCAAGGATGCGATATGGGAGGGAACGAGGTTGTCCAGATCGTAAGGAGGATACTTGTCGCCCCAGGCATTGTATTTCCAGTCGGTGATGGCCTTTTCAAGGCCTGATTCCCCATCCCGAACGACAAAGATGGGGCCGTGGTCCCGGCACCAGGGTTCGTGTGCGGGGTGGTGGTGAAAGGAGATCTTTTGGAAGGCCTGTTCTTCCAGCCCTGCTTCTCTGAGTTCCGTGGTGGCCCTGTCTTCCTCCTTTGTATTCCAAACGTTCACGTAGATTTCTGAAACGGGAGCGAGGGCGCTGAAAAGCTGGGCGTAGACGGGAGGTACCGTCTCATACTTGTCCGGGAAGCTGATGCCGTCAGGACGAGGCCAGGTAAACCACACACCTTGGTGGGGTTCCCATTCTGCAGGCATTCGGTATCCGAGTTGACGTGGTGTTTTTGGGGTCATGGAAGAGGTTGGTTCCTGCCGGCCACCAACAGGCGATACCAGTCGTCACGTGACAATTCGAACTGGTTGGCCTCGGTCAGCTTGGCGAGCCTGCCT
>CAZKNW010000470.1:0-3715 GCA_964554035.1 uncultured Verrucomicrobiota bacterium | reverse complement strand
CGTTTCACCGAGCCTCAGGTCACCTGGGTGTTGAAACGCGGCGAACCCATGCAGCGCACCACACAGATAGCTCCATCCACACCAGAGGTCCTGGGTGACCTGGGACTTTCGCTGGAGGCTGAGGAAACCCAACGTCGAGTCTCCTTCGCCCGGCATCTGATCCATCCCGAAAATCCCCTGACCTCCCGCGTCATGGTCAACCGCATCTGGCAGTATAACTTTGGAACGGGACTGGTCGAGACCTCCTCCGACTTCGGAAAGATGGGCGCTCAGCCATCGCATCCGGAGCTCCTCGACTGGCTTGCCTCAGAGTTCATCAAGAATGAATGGTCGCTGAAGGACATGCATCGGCTCATCCTGACCTCCTCCACCTTCCGGCAGGACAGCCGTCCCAGAAAGGAAGCGATGGCGCTCGACGCCAACACCCGCCTGCTCTGGCGCTATCCAAGGCAACGCATGCAGGCTGAGATGATCCGGGATTCCATCCTCGCCACCAGTGGACGCCTCAACCTGAAGATGTATGGCGTCGGGTTCGACTTCTTCAACCAGAAGGGTGGCCTGTCCGACTACCGTTCCCATGAGACCTTTGACGAGAAGGGATGGCGTCGCATGGTTTACGCCACCAAGGTGCGCATGCAGTCGGTGGCCATCTTCGGTTCCTTCGACTGTCCCGATGGCGGCCAGATGGCACCGCTTCGTCCCAGCTCCGTCACCCCCATCCAGGCTCTCGGGCTGATGAACAGCCCCTTCATTCAGAGACAGGCCGACTTCCTTGCGAAACGCCTCCAGTCCAAAGGCGGTGATTCCCTGAAGGCCCAGACTGCGATGGCGATCCAACTGGCCTTCAACCGCGAAGCCACGGACACCGAGATCAACGAGCTGGCCCAACTTGCAAAGGAACATGGACTGCGACAGATCTGCCGGGTCCTTTTCAACGCCAACGAATTCCTGTCGATCCCATGACACCCTACACCCAAGGCGGCAATCCCTTTGACCGACGTCGGTTTCTCCGGAACACCGCGACCGGACTGGGCAGCATTGCGCTTTGCTCGCTGCTTGAGAAGGAAGCCCGAGGCAGCACCACCTCGATCCGACCGGAGATCGATCCTACCAATCCCTACGCGCCCAGGAAGCCGCACTTTGCGCCTAAGGCGAAGAATGTGATTGTGGTCTTCTGCTCCGGCGCCCTCAGTCAGGTGGACACCTTCGACTACAAGCCCGAATTGATCCGGCTTCACGGGAAGCCCCTGCCCGGCAATGAGAACCTCGTTTCCTTCCAGGGCAAGAATGGGAACCTCGTTCAGCCGCTCTGGAAGTTTCGGCCACGTGGACAATCCGGGAAGATGGTCTCCGACCTCGTGCCGCATATTGGAAGCATGGCGGATGATCTCTGCTTCTTTCACTCCCTGCAGACCACGACCAACACCCACGGCCCGGCGGAGAATGTCATGTCGACCGGCTTTGCCTTCGATGGTTTCCCCAGCATGGGTGCCTGGGTGAATTACGCCCTCGGCAGCGAGAACAGCAATCTGCCCGCCTTTGTCGCCATTGAGGATCCACGAGGCATGCCGCAGTCCGGCCCCAACAACTGGGCCAGCGGATTTCTTCCGGCTGCATTCCAAGGGACACCTTTCAGTACCACCAAGCCGGTGCCCTACCTGAGTCGCCCCAAGGGACAGGACGCCACTTCGGATTCTGCGGCAGCCGATTCACTCAAGTTCCTGAACGACCTCCATGCCGAGCGCTATCCCGAAGACCAGCAACTCATGGCACGAGTCGCCAGCTATGAACTGGCGGCCCGCATGCAGCTCTCCGTTCCCTCCGCCTCGGACGTCGATTCCGAACCTGCCTGGCTGAAGCAGGCCTATGGCGCCGACAGCACCACTAAAACCAAGGCCGGTTTCGCCCGCAACTGCATCCTGGCCCGACGACTCATCGAGCGCGGTGTTCGCTTTGTCCAACTCTTCAATGGTGCCTACGCTTCCGGAGGACGGCTCAACTGGGATGGTCACAGCAAGCTCAAGGAACAATACGACATCCATGGCGACATCCTCGATCAACCCGTCGCAGCGCTGCTAAAGGATCTGAAGCAGCGCGGCATGCTGGAGGAGACCCTAGTGGTCTTTGCGACCGAGTTTGGACGCATGCCGATGTTCCAGGCTGGCACCTATGGTCGCGACCACAATCCCGGTGGCTTTACCTGCTGGATGGCCGGTGCCGGAGTGAAACCAGGCTTCTCCTACGGGGAAACCGATGAGTTCGGCTTCAAGGCCGTGAAGGACATCACGCCCATCCCTGACTTCCACGCCACCATCCTCCATCTCCTCGGCCTCGATCACGAACGACTCACCTACTATCACAACGGCATCCAACGCCGCCTCACCAACGTGGAAGGTCACGTGATCAAGGAAGTGCTGGCGTAGGAATATCTCTCACCCCGCGGTAGCGGGACAGGCGGAGACACGGAGGATCAAGGGGAGAAAACGTAGCACGTTCGCCCGCCCCTTCAGGGCGGTTGTTCATTGGGGGCGTTCTTCCCGGGGTTCCATTTCATTGCACCCCGCGCTACATGCGATCACCACTTCGTGGTTTTGTCCCGTCTCTGGAGGAGCCGACGCGTGTAGCCCCGGGAGCCAACCCGGGGTATCCGGCGACCCATAATCCCATCGCCCTGAAGGGGTGAGCGGAAGTTGGAGTCCAGTCTGGGGCAACCAATACACGCTATGTGAAAACAAACCGAAAGGGAGCGGGACGCTCCCGTAACCGGCAGACGAGACGTCTACCACCACGGGGTCTTGATGCATTTCTGCCAGGTGGTGGTGGTTGGCGTCCCGCCTGCCGGTCATTGGGGAGTCTCGCCCCATGTTCACGCACAGCCCATAAAGGTTGGACTCCAACTTCTCTTCCAAACACCTCACCGGAAATACCACCTCCGTGCCTTTTCAAAGACCGTGCTTCACCCTATTCTCGCCTTGGAGAGTGAAAGGTGGCTGGTGTCCCTCGTGGTCTTCAAAACCATTGTTGGTCTCCTACGAGACCAAGGTAGGTTCGATTCCTACCCTCTCCGCCAATCCTCTTTTTCGGGAGGCGAGTTGTGCGGGAACCGATCGTAAGGGAATGTGTCGCCCCTCCGGGGCTTTTTTGTTTGTTTGGCGTCTAGTCCCCGGCGGCTTACGCGCACCGGCTACCCTCTTTCGATCCTCCGGATCTCTTTCTCCATTAGGCCCAGCGGGCCGACAGAAGGTAGTCGGTGCGCGTGAGCCACAGGTTGTTGAATCCCATAGGAAAGAAAGCACCGGAGGTGCGGCACCTTTCCTACAAACCTTCCCAGATCCTGATGTGGTCGATCTGGCAGGTGCCGAAATCGACGCCCTTGAAATCGATCTGGTGATGGCCTGTGGGATCAATGTTGCTGCTCTGGAAGTGGTGCTTCTTGCCGTCGATGCTGACCACCAGGTCGCCCTTCTTCAGCTCCAATGCCACATCCACCCATTGGTTCAGCGGCAGCAAGGGTGCTTCCACCTTCACCTTCTCGACGTCCCTCTTGATCGTCAGGGTCGTGGCCTCCCTCGCGAAGGTCAGGGTGTGGATGTGATGGCCGAGATCCAGCAGGGGGAACTTCGGATGGTAGTCCTTGGCATCGTAGCGCATGCGCATGGTGCAGACGAAATTCTCAGGAAGCTCCTTGAGCCAGATCACGGGCTTGAACCCGGCA
>CAZKNW010000469.1:0-3718 GCA_964554035.1 uncultured Verrucomicrobiota bacterium | reverse complement strand
AGGCCGGGCGTGCCAGTATCGCCACCTTCGACCTGATCACTGAGATTTCCTCAGAAAGCCCAAGTTCCCTCACTCCTCCCACGCAGGAAGGACTTGTTTCTGCCCTTGAGGTCATTTCGGCAGATGAAGAGTCAACTCCCCTGCTGAAGAGGTTGCTTGCCAACACTTGGATTGCTCAGGACCTGCAACAGGCTACCGAGGCATGGAGGGCCACCTCGGGAGCTCTCGATTTTGTGACGCTCGACGGAGATCTCCTTGATCGTGCTGGTGTCTTCACTGCTGGTTACTCCAACGGTTCCGGCAAGGGCCCTTCTTCCATCTTGGGGCGCAAGAACCAGATCAAAGAACTCGAGGGTCAGCAGTCGGTGCTTCAGGACCAAATTGAAACCGCTAGCAAACGGAAAGGGGCCCTGAACAGCGAACTGAGCGAACTTCAGGCGACCGTGCAGCAGGCACAGACGGACCTTCGCCAGCAGGAGGTGGACATGGCTACGGCCGAAGGCGAGTTCAAGGCCCTGCAAACGTCCAAACAAAGTCTCTCCCAGAAGATCGAAACCGTGGTCTACGAAATTCAAAGCCTCGCGGAGCAGGATCGAGAAGGCAAGGCCCGGAGGGACGGGTTGTCGGAAAGGATCGGGGTGCTTGAGAAGCGTGCCAAGGAACTGCAGGCAAAGGTCGAGGAACTGAACCAACAGCTTGAAGAGGTCCGTCTAAGTCGCGATTCCGCCAATGCCATTCTTACGGAGGCTAAGGTTGAAAAGGCCGGTGAAGAGCAGTTCTACAACTCCCTTAAGTCATCAAGGGCTCCTCTCGAGAGCCGCATCAATGAACTCCAGCAACTCGTGGCGCAACGCAGGGCCGAAATGGAGTCCTTCAACCAGCGCTGCAGCCAGGCTCGCGAAGAGATCGAACAATCCAGGAAGAAGATTGAGGAACTCAAACTGGAACAGGAGAAGGTCGCTGAACTCTGTCGAACCACCGATGAAACACGAAAGAGTCAGGAGGGCGACATCAAGGCCAAGGAAGACGGGATCAGGGAATCTAGGGAACTCTTGGAATCCTCCAGGCAACGCAGGGGCCAACTTGACGTCATACTCGCCGAAAAGAACATGACAGCTAAAAACCTGAGCGAGAGGATGCAGCAGAAGTATCAGGTCGAAATACAGGAGATCGAAGCGGAGCCACTTGTCTTGAGTTACGGGGAGGACGGCCAGCCTACCGTGGAAACCAAAACAGCCGAAGAGATGCAGCAGGCAGGCCTAAGCACAGACTGGGACGAGGTGAAGGAACACGTTTTGAACCTCCAGTCCAAGATCGACGCCATGGGGCCCGTGAATCTGGTCGCCATAGAAGAGTATGAGGAGACAGAACAGCGGTTCGAGTTTCTCAGCAATCAGCACGAGGAATTGACCACCGCAAAGGCTCGACTCCTTGAGGTGATCAACACAATAAACAAGCAGACAAAGGAAATGTTTGTAGCCACCTTCGAGCAGATCCGGGAGAACTTCCAGGCGATGTTCACCGAGATCTTCAATGGTGGAAAGGCGGATCTCATTCTCTCCGATACGGAGGATGTCCTCGAATCGGGTATCGAGATTGTAGCGCGCCCTCCTGGTAAGCGCCTTCAGAACATCACGCTCCTCTCTGGTGGAGAGCAGACCATGACGGCGGTCGCACTTCTCTTTGCAATCTACCAGGTGAAACCGAGTCCTTTCTGTGTGCTCGACGAATTGGATGCACCACTGGACGAATCTAACATCAACCGATTCGTCAGAATCCTTCAACGCTTTGTTGAAAGGAGCCAGTTCATCATCATCACCCACAACAAACGAACCATCAGCATGGCCAACACCCTTTACGGGGTCACCATGCAGGAACAAGGTGTGAGTCGCATCGTGAGCGTCAAATTCCAGGGCGACGACAAATCCCAGAATGGCGAACTGACTGTGGGTAGAACCTCAAAGCCACTAGTCCCCCCGGATCAGGGTGACAAGGACAAGAAAGGCCCTGATGAGGAAATCGTGATGGTGAAGTAGTCCGGAAGGGGCGAACGCAATTCACCTTTGAAACCTGATCGCGGCCACCGCGATCAGGTCATTGAGACACTGGATGCACTCCAGGTCCGTTCCGGGAAAACGGTCCAGAAGCAGCGGGAGGGGGAGTTTCTCGGAAATCAATTCGTCCATGCCGGAGGGCATCTTTACTGGCTTGTTTTGGATTCCGTCCTCAGCCCAGACGATTTTTGCATCAGGCACGGGCATCTTCTTCTCAAGCCTGAACAAAGCCTCCTCATACTCCTCGTCCGAGTCACCAGGCCTCTGCAGTCCGGTTTTCAATGCTTCCGGAGCTTCCACTTCGCCTCCGGTATTGAATTCGAGCGTTCCGCTGCGGGCACGGTAGAGGCGTTCCAATGCTTTCTTGGGATGCAGGTTGGGCTTCTTCTCCAGCGCGGCATGATAGATGATCCCGTTCTTGATAAAGATTTTTCCCGTATCCCAAGGGGCACGCAGAACAACTGCTCCGGTCTTATTTTGCCGGAGAACGAATTCCAGCATGGCATCCAGTTTCCCCTTTCCCACCGGACTAATCAAGGCGTTGGCCATCGTCGCCACACCCGAATCTCCGAAACCCGAATGTCCATCAAGGCCACCTTCGCCCTGCCCAATTCCCGCCTGGATCTGAATCCGCAAGTTCCGTATCTCAATGATATCCCCAGGAAAGAGAGCCTGCTTGGAGACAAGTTCCCCGTTGACGAAGGTGCCATTGCGTGAATTCAGATCCTCGACATAGAGGGCTCCTTTCAAAGAAAAGAACCGGGCATGATGCCTGGAGGCCCGGTTGTCGTTCACGACCAGGTCCGTCTCCTTGCTTCTGCCAGCAATGAGTTCACCCCCTTCTTCTACATGAAGGCGCTTGCCTTGTTCAGGTCCCGACAAGAGCAAGATGGAAAGTTCAGTTTTCTGAGACATTTTTGAGTTCCAGCTCCGAGTTACCTTGAAGAGCATCCAATATCCCAAGCCTGATTACAAGATCCACGCTGGATTCGATCCAGGTAGCGTGAGCCCACCGATCGGGGGCAGGCCGAAACCCACCTTTGACGAGAATCCTCCCTAAGCGCATGGTCCTCCAGACCATGCTTTCCTCAAGAGTCATGCGCTTCGCACTTGTTCGGTTCCTTCTTCTGGCTTCCTGCCTGGTGATCATTCCTATGGAGGCCTCGATCGAGGTCATCAGCGACTTCTCTGGTGGCTCGGGTGAGGTAACCCTCCTCGACAGTGAGAATCAGGTGGTAGGACTCACGCCCTCGCTCC
The DNA here is from genome assembly GCA_964554035.1 of uncultured Verrucomicrobiota bacterium. GTDB lineage: Bacteria > Verrucomicrobiota > Verrucomicrobiia > Limisphaerales > CAZKNW01 > CAZKNW01. The sequence continues at coordinate 407 of CAZKNW010000469.1, read as the reverse complement.
GAGAATCCCGGGGATGGCCTTGTTGGTGGTATTTCAGGATCGAGGGTGCTGAGACAGGGAAACCATTCTCTCTCAGGCTCTCCTCGAACAGGAGACCGTTCATGGAGGGAAGAATATTACCTTCCAGTTGGTCCCAGCCTTTCCGTGCCGCGATCAGCACAGACAATATCCAATGGCAACAGACGCCCAAAGCGAAGGTCACAGAAGATCATACGGCGATCTACAGTTTCCCTGCGCCTGCACCGGTTTTCTGGGTTGCCTGGGGCCCGCCATTCCTTCCCGGACATGCCCGCGACGTCCTTCACGAACTCCAAGGTCAGATCCCAGAAAGCAGGATCTTCCCTCTGGCCAGGACCCGAATGAATCGCGAAGTCAGTGGCATGGAGATCAACCCGGATTCAAAGGAT
>CAZKNW010000468.1:0-3719 GCA_964554035.1 uncultured Verrucomicrobiota bacterium | reverse complement strand
TCGTTCCCTTTCCAGCGTCTGGGCAAGGACAAGGAGCAGATGGCGAGGACCACCCAGTACTACAATGCCGTCATGCGCTTTGACGCCGCGGTGGGGATGTTGCTTGGCGAATTGAAGAAGGCGGGTGTCTATGACAACACGCTCGTGTGGTTTGTCAGTGACCATGGGCCTCCCTTCTTCCGAGGCAAGACCAGCAGCTATGAGGGTGGCGTCAAGGTGCCCATGATCATCAAGTGGCCGGGTGTCTATGAGGCGGGGGATCGGTCGGCCGGACTGGTCTCGACGGTGGACATCCTTCCCACGCTGCTGGAAGCCACTGGACTGGAGATTCCCGATCACGTGCAGGGACGTTCGCTCACGTCCTTGGACAGGAAGGTCAGGCCCTACCTTTTCACGGAGACCAACTACCATGGCAACAAGCCGTTCTATCCGAGGCGGACGGTGCGCGACGCCCGCTTCAAGCTGATCCACAACCTGCTGGCGGGAAAGAGCCAGCCCATCAACCGTGTTGATGGTGACATGGCCTACGAACTCAGCAAGAAACCCGGCAACAAGGATCCCGAGCGTGAAGCCGCCTTTGAGCTGGCAGCCAATCCTCCGGAATGGGAACTGTATGACCTCCAGAAGGACCCCTGGGAATTCCACAACCTGGCTGCGGAGCCTTTGCAGGCCAAACGGATCAAGACCCTCAAGTCGGCCTTGATGGAATGGAGACAGGAAACCAATGACCCGACGCTGACCATGGAGGGCATGAAGTCCATTTCCCGGTTCGAAGATGCTCAGAAGAAGTAGACTGGGTGCCATCGAGAGGATGCGTAAGATGGCTTGGGGTCCTCGTTCGGAATTCCGCCTTCACAAACGGTCTGAAAACGAGCCGAATGGGAGCGCGGACTTTAGTCCGCGAGAGACCGCAGGGGGTCAATGTTCCGATGTTTGTGGGCGTATTCGTGCGGACTGAAGTCCGCGCTCCCATTCGACTTGAACCCTTTTCTTCATCTGTGCCAAGGCCTAAAGGTGGTTTGTTAGGTAGGGCCCGACGCTCCGCGCGGGCCTCTGCTGCGGACGGGGTAGCCAACGCTAGGGTGCGTTGGTCGCGTAAGGTGGGCGCACACGGAGTGATCGCCCCGACATTGCGGCCTTCGTAATCCCTTCAAAACCGGGGTTGTGTGAACTCGGGAGGATGAGGATGATGGCCCCATGAACCGCCTCCTCAGTCTGTTCTTGCTTTGTGGCCTCGTGTGCTCCTCCACGGCGGGCAACTCCCCGAATTTTCTGCTCATCATGGCGGATGATCTCGGTTACTCGGACCTGGGCTGTTACGGCAGTGAGATTGACACACCGAACCTGGACCGTCTTGCCGGCGACGGACTGCGCTTCACCCAGTTCTACAATACCGCCCGTTGCTGGCCCACCCGTGCGGCCCTGATCACGGGCTACTACCCTCAGCAGACCCGAAGGGACATCATTCCCGGATTTGACAAGAAATCGGGCAACCGCGGGACGCGCCCCGCCTGGGCGCGCCTGTTGCCGGATCTGCTCAAGCCCAAGGGTTATCGTTCCTACCATTCCGGCAAGTGGCACATTGATGGCATGCCGATCCAGACGGGGTTTGATCGGTCCTATTACCTGAGGGACCAGGGGCGATTCTTCAGTCCGCAGGTCCACTGGAAGGATGATGTGAAACTGGAGCCGGTGGAGCGGGGTTCAGGGTATTACGGGACCACGGCCATTGGTGACCACGCGGTGGAGGTCCTCAAGGAGCACCAGGCGAAGCATGCGGATGCCCCCTTCTTTCATTATCTCGCCTTCACGGCGCCGCACTTTCCTTTGCACGCACTTCCAGAGGATATTGCGAAATATGAAGGTCGTTATGACAAAGGTTGGAGCCGGATCCGGAAGGAGCGGTATGACCGACAGAAGAAGATGGGCCTGCACGATGTAGCCTTGTCCGATGTGGAATTGGATCTTGGACCACCTTACCACTTTCCGGATCATCTGGAGATCCTTGGTGATGCAGAAGTGAACCGGCCTGTGCCTTGGGATTCACTCTCGGAGGAACGAAAGGTTTTCCAGGCGGACAAGATGGAGCTGCATGCGGCCATGATCGATCGTATGGACCAGGAGATTGGAAAGGTCATCAGGCAGCTGGAGGCGATGGATGCCTTGGAGAACACCGTGATCCTCTTCCTGTCCGACAATGGTGCGAGTGCCGAGATCATGGTAAGGAACGACGGTCATGATCCAAAGGCTGTTCCCGGATCGGCATCGACCTACCTTTGCCTGGGCCCAGGGTGGTCCACGGCCTGCAATACGCCGTTTCGTCGCCACAAGACCTGGGTGCACGAGGGAGGCAACTCGACGCCCCTGATCGTGCATTGGCCCGCCGGGATCAAGGACAAGGGCGTCTTTCGGCGGAGCAAGGGACATGTCGTGGATGTGGTTCCCACCTTCCTGGATCTTGCCGGTATCGAGAAGCCTGCCGAGTGGGAGGGGACACCTGTTCCGAAGGCACCGGGTGTGAGCCTGGCTCCGGCCTTCCGCGAGGATGTGATGGTGGAGCATGACTACCTCTGGTGGTTCCATGATGGTCATCGCGCCGTGCAGCGGGGCGACTGGAAACTGGTCTCTCCAAAAGGTGAGCCGTGGGAACTCTACAACCTCGCCAAGGACCGTGCCGAACAGAAGGACCTGTCCAACAAGCGGACCCGCAAGGTGAAGGAACTGGAGAAGCTCTGGCAGTCCAAGATGGATGAGTTCAAGAAGCTGGCGATGTCGGATCTTGAATAGCGGCAGCATTCTTTCACCCCAGAGGTCGCAGAGGGACACAGAGAAGCAGTTGCTCCGCGTGAGGTCGGGAATCTGCGGGAAGAGTGTTGGAGGTAGCCGACCAGAGGTGTCGCCTCTCCGAGGCTTCTTGAAGTGGGACGCGCGGGATCTTGTCCCTCCAGTTACTTGGTGGAAGATTCTTGAAAAGTGATCGGTTTTACAACCGATTCCACGTCTTCTCTTAGGGCTACTTCTCTGTGTCTCTTTATGCCCTCTGTGGTGAAGTGATTCTACTTCTCGGAATGCTGGAAGTGGAGGGTGGGGCCGGTCCAGTTGAAGAGGTGGTAGCCCTTGTCCTTGAGGAAGAGGTAGAGCTCGGACTCCATGAGTTCCTCGAGTGTCCTCCCGTGGTATTCGACCACGATGAGGCGGGGCTTGTAGCGTTCGAAATCCAGGGACCTCAGGACCATCATCTCCACGCCCTCGACATCAATGGAAAGGATGTCGATGCGCCGGTCCTTGAAGCGGGTGTTGTCGATGATGGCGGTGAGGGGTTGGGTCTTCACCTTGCGTTCAGTGATGGTGAGACCGGCCTTGCGCATCTTCTCCGCGGTGACGGGATCCAATGTCTGGACCAGGGAGTAGAATCCGGCGGAGTAGAGGGTGCATTCCCCTTCCTCCTCAGAGACGGCGCAGAGGACATTGGTGTCCTTGGGGCGCCTCAGGTTGAAGGCCTTGATCTTGACCTCGTCGAGGTCGATGTTGATGCCGCGCCAGCCAAAGCGGTAAAGCTTGTAGGTGTTGCTGTACTTGGTTGGATGGAAGCAGCCGACATCGACGAAGAAGCCCTCCTGCTTCATCCCGATGACGCGGTCGTAGACGATGTCCTCACCATACTGGGAAAAGTACTTCTTCCACGATTTGGTCAGGAACACCTTGCGGAGCATGAACAA
>CAZKNW010000467.1:0-3722 GCA_964554035.1 uncultured Verrucomicrobiota bacterium | reverse complement strand
CGGGGGATATCGACGGGTTCGCGCTGAGTATCGAGATGAGCGATGAGCTGGTGAAGATCTTCAACAAGCGCGTGGCCCAGCGGTCTGCGGAGGAAAAGGAGAAGACCCGTGCCTACCAGAATGACGGCGTGAAGCTTTCTTCGGCGCAGCGTTTTCCGGCCGCGATCTATGCCGTCGCCTACAGCCCTGATGGAAAGACCATTGCCGCATCCGGGTCCGATGGCGTCGTCCGCCTGCTGGATTCCAATACGGGCTCCCTGAGAAAGGCCTTCATCGCCGCTCCCCTTCCAAAGGAGGAGATGGACAAGATCATCGCCGTCTCGGTCCAGCCTGCCACCATCCACCTCTCCAACAAGTTCGACTACAGCCAGATGCTCGTCACAGGCTTCAAGGCCTCGGGGGACACCATCGACCTGACCCGCGAAGCGACCTACCGATCCAAGGCGGACATCGCGAGCATCTCCAAGAACGGCCGCATCCAGGCGAAGCACAATGGCGACAGCACCCTGACCGTTTCGTGGAAGAATCACTCCACCTCCATCCCGATCAAGATCGACGGCACGAACAAGGAGTTCGTCCCGGACTACGTGCGGGATGTCATGCCGGTGGTTTCCCGGATGGGCTGCAACATGGGTACCTGCCACGGAGCCAAGGACGGAAAGAACGGTTTCAAGTTATCCCTCCGGGGCTATGACCCCATCTATGATGTCCGCGCCTTCACCGATGACCTCGCCGGTCGCCGGATCAATTTCGCCTCGCCCGACGACAGCCTGATCCTTCTCAAGGCCACAGGGGCCGTTCCCCACGAGGGAGGACAACGTACCAAGGAAGGCAGCGACTACTACCAGATCGTGCGCGACTGGATCGCCAACGGCGCCGAGCTCGAAATGAAATCCGCGAGGGTTTCCTCCATTAGCATCCAGCCTGAAAACCCGGTCGTGCAGGCCGTCGGCACCTACCAGCAGGTCAGGATCGTGGCGACCTACGAGGATGGAACATCAAGGGATGTCACCCATGAGGCGTTCATCGACAGCGGCAACACCGAGATCGCCACCAGCGAGGAGGGCGGCATCCTCAGATCCGTCCGCCGTGGAGAAGCCCCGATCCTTGCGAGGTTCGAAGGGAACTACGCGGCGACCACCCTCACCGTGATGGGAGACCGCTCGGGATTCGAATGGCAGGACCAACCGGCCAACAACATCATCGACGACCTCGTGGCGGCCAAGTGGCAGAGAATGAAGATCCTTCCTTCCGACCTTTGCTCCGATGCCGAGTTCATCCGGCGTGTCCATCTCGACCTGACTGGGCTTCCCCCCAGCCCGGAGGAGGTAACCGCCTTCATGCAGGACAAGACGGACACGAAGAACAAACGCAACCAGGTGATCGAAAAGCTGATCGGCAATCCTGAGTTTGTCGAGCTCTGGTCCAACAAGTGGGCTGACCTCCTCCAGGTGAACCGGAAGTTCCTCGGTGTCGAGGGAGCCAAGGGATTCCGCCAATGGATCGAGAAGCAGGTTGCGGACAACACCCCCTACGACCAGTTCGCCAAGCAGATCCTGACCGCGAGTGGTTCCAACAAGGCCAATCCCCCGGCATCCTATTACAAGATCCTCCGCACGCCTGAGGACACCATGGAGAACACCACCCACCTGTTCCTGGCAACCCGGTTCAACTGCAACAAGTGTCACGACCACCCCTTCGAGCGCTGGACCCAGAACCAGTATTACCAGCTCTCCGCCTACTTCGCACAGGTGGGTCTCAAGCCCGCCAAGGAAGCGGGCAAGCAACGGATCGGGGGAACAGCCGTCGAGGGTGCCAAGCCTCTCTACGAGGAGATCTTCGACATGAAGGAAGGGGAGGTGAAGCACGACCGGACCGGAGAGATCACCCCACCCGAGTTCCCCTACCCCGTGGCGCACAAGAAGTCAGAGCAGGCATCCCGCCGACAGGCCCTCGCCGACTGGATGACCTCACCCAACAACCCCCTCTTCGCCAAGTCCTACGTCAACCGGATCTGGGGATACCTCACCGGTACAGGAATCATTGAGCCGATCGACGACATCCGCGCCGGAAATCCACCGTCGAATCCTGAGTTACTGGAATGGCTGACCGAGGACTTCATCAGGAGTGGTTTCGATACACGACACCTGATCCGGACCATCTGCCAGTCCCGCACCTACCAGCTTTCGGTGAAGACCCACAAATGGAACGAGGATGACCAAGTCAACTTCTCCCATGCCAAGGCACGCCGTCTTCCCGCCGAGGTGCTCTTCGATGCCATCTACTCGGTAACCGGATCCACGTCGAAGTTCCCCGGTGTCCCGGAAGGAACCCGCGCCTGCTCCCTGCCCGATGCGGGAATCAAGCTTCCGGACGGCTTCCTCGGAAACCTGGGGCGCCCCCCTCGGGAAAGCGCCTGCGAATGTGAACGCGCCAATGAGCTCCAGTTGGGTTCGATCATGGCCCTGGTCAGCGGTCCCACCGTCGACAAGGCCATCTCACAGCCGTCCAACGCGATTGACCAGTTGGCCGCATCCAAGAAGTCCAATGAACAGATCGTGAAGGACCTCTTCCTGCGGATCCTCAACCGCCCGGCGACCGACGGAGAAATCAAGAGTTCTCTGAAGCTGTTCGACCTCGTGAAGAAGGATCATGGCATGCTCGAGAAGGAACTGGCGGCCTACCAGGCGAAGCTCAAGCCCGTCCTTGAGAAGAAGGAGAAGGAACGTCTGGCAAAGATCGAGGAGGCAAAGAAGATCCTCGCCGACTACGAGAAGGAACTGGCCCCGAAGATCGCCGCTGAAGAAGAGAAACGCCAGAAGGCCATTGCCGCGGCGGAAAAGGCCCTGAAGGACTACGAGGCCACCCTCGGGGAGAAGCAGCTTGCGTGGGAAAGGAAACCTTCCCTCAAGACCGATTGGAAACCGCTCAAGTTCAACAGCCTGAAGTTGCATAATACCTTGTCAAAACATATGACTAGAATCAAATGGGGGATAAATTGACACCTATGGGTGAAGTTTTTGTGATCGCGGAAGCCGGAGTAAACCATAATGGTTCTCTGAATCTTGCCGAGAAATTGATAGATGTGGCAGTTGAAGCAAAGGCTGATGCGGTAAAATTTCAAACCTTCAAGACCGAGTTATGCATTACTAAGACAGCAAAAAGGGCGGACTATCAAAAAGCGGAAGGTCAAGCGGACACCCAGTTTGACATGGTTAAGAAACTTGAATTGTCGCAAGACGACTTTCGTTATCTTTGCAGATATTGTGAGAGGCGAGGCATACAGTTCCTTTCAACTGCGTTTGATATACCGAGTCTTGAGTTTTTGGCAGAGGAACTTCAGCAACCTTCAATCAAAATTCCCTCGGGTGATGTTTTGAATGGTCCTTTGCTTCTAGCAGCAGCGCGGACTGGAAAGGAAATATTGCTGTCTACCGGTATGTGTCACCTCGGCGACATTGAACAAGCGCTTGGTGTTTTGGCATTTGGGTTCTTGGATGACGGCTCAGTTCCGCAAAGTCATGAGATTTTTAAAGACAGGTTCAGTAGCGAAGAAGGCTGGCAGATGCTGAGGTCGAGGGTTTCTTTACTTCATTGCACTACTGAGTATCCAGCGCCCTTTAAAGACGTAAACCTAAAGACGATGAAAACACTGGGTACCGCCTTTGATTTGGCGGTTGGCATATCAGATCACTCTATGGGTATTGAGGTGCCCATAGGTG
>CAZKNW010000466.1:0-3727 GCA_964554035.1 uncultured Verrucomicrobiota bacterium | reverse complement strand
TCTTGGCTCCGTTCATTCCGTTTTCCTCATTGGTCCACAGGACCAGGCGGATGGTGCGTTTGGGTTGGATGCCAAGCTGGATCATGAGCCTGGCCGCCTCCCATGCCGCCATGCACCCACCACCGTCATCCATGGCGCCTGTTCCGACGTCCCAGGAATCGATGTGCCCGCTGACGATGACAATCTGTTCCGGGTTCTCGCTTCCGGGGACCTCGGCAACCACGTTGCGTGAGACGGCATCGGGCAGGGTCTGGGCCTCCATCTTGAGGTGGACCACGGGTTTCTCTCCACGCTCCTGCATGCGCCAGAGCATCTCGGCATCCTCAAGCGTGATGGCGGCATGGGGGAGCCTGGGAGTGCCTTCCTCGTAGGACATGCCTCCCGTGTGGGGTGTCTGCATGGAGAAGGGACCGACACTCCGGATCAGGCTGGCAACCGCCCCGACCTTGGCGGCGGCCTTGGCACCGTTGACACGAAACATCACGGTTTCCCGATACTCGGTGAAAGGTGCGTTGAAGAGGATGATTCTGTCCTTGGCCTCCTCTGCCTTCGATTCCAGATCCTCAAAGCTCCTGACCACTAGCACCTCTGCTGTGATTCCCTCCTTGGGGGTTCCGATGCTTCCGCCAAGCCCAATCATGGGAAGGCTGCGCTTCCGGGGTGAGACGAGCGTGGCGGATTCCTTGCCCCGCACCCAGTGGGGCACCATGACTTTTTCACCACGGACATTGGAAAAACCGTCCTTCTTCATTTCCGACAGGCACCAGTCGATGGCGTGCTCCAGGTTGGTGGACCCGCTGAAGCGCGGTCCGAAGCGGTCGCACATCACCGCCAGTCGGTCATAGGCCCTCTGCGATTCGAGTGCCGCCTCGATGAGCCGAGCGGAATTCGCTTCGATCGGGGCGGGGACAGCGGACTGGACTCGTAGTCCAAAGAGTATGAGTACGGACGCCAGGAGGTATCTCATGAGTTCGGAGGGTAGGGAAGGCAACGGCTTCCGCCAGCCGGAAAATGGGTGTTCAGCCGCGCCCAGGCTGAATGCGGCCCGGACGATGAAAGCCTGCTTCAGCTTCCAAGGAGCTTGCGGTAGGGATGTCCCTCGTTCTGGTCGATACGTTCGGGGCGTCCCTTGTGCTGGTAAACGAGCCGGGTGTGATCAATGCCAAGGAGGTGCATGATGGTCGCATGGATGTCATGAACATGGAGGCGGTCCTCCACGGCGTAGAGCCCCAGTTCATCAGTGCTTCCATAAGTGCGGCCACCTTGCACGCCACCACCGGCCATCCACATGGTGAAGCCGGTTGGATTGTGATCGCGTCCGTCACCCTTCTCGCTCATGGGAGTCCTTCCGAATTCACCGCCCCAGATGACCAGGGTCTCATCCAGCAGCCCGCGGGACTTCAGATCCGCAAGCAGGCCTGCAATGGGTTGATCGACCGAATGGCAGAGCTTGCCGTGCTTGGATTCCATTCCGGTGTGGCTGTCCCACTTGCTGCCGGCACCACTGTAGAGCTGGACAAAACGTACCCCGTTTTCGACGAGCCGGCGGGCAAGGAGACAGTTGCGTCCAAAGGTGGAGGTGCTCGGGGCATCCATGCCGTAGAGCTTCCGGGTTGCCTCTGTTTCCCGGCTCAGGTCCGTGGCGACGGGTGCCTCGGCCTGCATCTGGTAGGCGAGCTCGTAGCTCTGGATGCGGGCATCGAGTTCGGTGTTGCTGCCTCGTCCTATGCTGAAGTCCCGGTTGAGCTCGCCAAGGAGATCCAGCTTGTCGCGCTGGTGCCGTCGGTTCACTCCCTTGGGGTTGTCGAGGAAGCGGACGGGTGTTCCGGTGGAGTTGAACTCAATGCCCTGGTAGACGGCCGGCATGAAGCCGTTGCCCCAGTTGCGGACCCCGTTCACGACCGTGGAGCCGCTGTCCTTGATCACGACGAAGGCAGGCAGATTCTGGTTCTCGGTACCCAGACCGTAGGAGGCCCAGGCGCCGAGCGAAGGACGGCCACCGAAGATGGATCCGGTGTTCATCGAGCAGACGCCACCTGCATGGTTGATGCCGCTCGAGGCGCAGGAATGAATCACGGCGAGGTCATCGGCATGCTGGGCCACCTTTGGAAACCAGTCCGAGATCCAAAGGCCGCCCTGGCCGTGCTGTGACCAGTTGCGCTTGCATTCCAGCAGGGGCGACTTTCCTTCACCGGCGGCTGTCAGGGGGACCTTGAAGCTGTCGGGAAGCGACTGACCGGCAAGCTCGTTCAGGAGTGGCTTGCGGTCAAAGGTGTCCAGGTGGCTGGGGCCTCCCTCCATGAAGAGGAAGATCACGTTTTTGGCCCGGGCGGCGATGTGTGGAGCGCGGGGTGCGAGGGCATGGGCTTCGCTCTCCATGAGCGACGCAAGCGCAACAGCGCCAAAGCCGCAGCCGGCGGTTTGCAGGAAATCGCGGCGGGAGAAGGGCAGGTCGTAGCGGTGACAGGACATGGTGTCTTTGGTGTCAGTGGAGATAAAAGAACTCGTTGGTGTTCAGCAATACCTGGCAGAGATCCGTCATGCCTTGCCGGACGGGATCCATGAACTCGGAGGAATGGGCTCCTTGCCAGGTGAAGTCGCTGCCGTTTGCATCCGTGGCGCGCCAGAGGACGACTCCACTCTTCCATTGATTTGGATCGGGGAAGGTGCTGTCGGTAAGGGGTCTTCCCGCAGCAATCCGTAGGGCCTCGATCTTGCCTTCCCATTGCCGGGTTGTTCTACGCAGGCTCAGACCGCCGAGGACGATGGGTGAATCTCCTTCGCTCAGTTTGGAAAGATCATCCATGGGCACCGTGGAGGTCTGCACCTCGGCGCCCGGGGTCTCCAGGTCTCGAAGAAGAAAGGTGACTTCCCGGCGTGTTCCGGAAACGTGTACGACGAGATGTTGGCGACGACCCACCGGGAGCCGGAGGTTGGATGCCACGACCTGATAGCCGATATTCGCGTTCTCATCCTCTCCGACCAGCTGCATCAGGATGTTTCGAGGCTTGTAGCGGGATTTGACGCCCGTGACGTCGATGCTCCATCCGAAGGATTCAAGGCTTCCCTTGCCGCCATTCCAACGTGAAACCAGTGTCCTGAGCTCGGCATTCACGTCGATGCTGTCGAGGTTGATCACCGCCTCCACGGTGAAGTCATCGCCTTCCTTCTCCCGAGTATGTGAGATCAGGCGTTCACGTGCACTGTTGATGCTGAACTGTCCTGCATGTTTTGCGTCCGGACTGCTGGTGCTGCCAGATTGACCGGATCGGGCTGCCTCGATTCGCTTCTGCAGGAAAGCATCTGCCTTGGCACGTTCCCTGGCGGTTGGGGAACGACCCAAAACCGCGACCCATGCCTCGTCCACGCTGCTGACCTGTGCGGACAGCTTCCTTGCGCGGGCCAGCAGCCAGTCTCCATTGATCAGTTGAAGGGCTTGTGATGGCGTCGTGGTGCTTTGTCTTGCGGAGGTGCTCGCAAATCCGGCCGGCATGTCGAGGGCGAAGAGGAGTTCGTCCGGCTTGTTGCGCTTCTTGCTTGTGTAGATGGATCGACGGGCACCACTGGCATCGGATGAAGGACCGCCAGACACGAGGTCCAGTTCTCCGCTGGCTGACAGGATGGCGTCGCGGACCTGTTCGGCATCCAGTCGCCGAGGGTTGAAACGCCAAAGCAGGCGATTCTCCGGATCGATCCTGGCAAGGGTGTCATCGGGTTCGCGTCGGGC
>CAZKNW010000465.1:0-3729 GCA_964554035.1 uncultured Verrucomicrobiota bacterium | reverse complement strand
TTCGTCGCCCTTGGTGTGGGTCAGGACGTGATGGTTCTGGGGGGTATCAAACACGCCGTGGTACATGCGTGGCGTGTCCCAGCGTTCGGGATCGATCAACAGGGTGCTCACGCGGGTGATGTCCTGCCGGAAGGCGAGGATCATCAGGTCGCCCATGAGCCGGATGTAGTCGTCGCGCCTTTCTGGAATACCTTCTGGTTGAGCCATGGGGGGCTCACCACGACCTTCGGCCGCCTTGACGGCATGATCGATCCGGGCCTCTACCGAACGAACGGATTCCAGATACTCCTCAAGCTTCGACTGGTCGGACCTTCCCAATCGTCCACTCAAGCGTTTCGCATCGGCGAGGACGAGATCAAGGAGTCCCTTGTCCTTGGGATTTGGTTTCCCGAAAAGACGATGCCAGACCTGACGAGGATCCTTCTCAGGTGTCACTGCATAACCCGGCGCCATCCACGACACCGTTTCAAAGTATTTGGTCTCGCGACTGTTGGTATGGTTGTTGGTGCTCAGTTCAAGGGAGGGAAGGAGCGTCTTGTTGGAGAGCTTCTTGGCAATGACCTGGTCGAGTGTGATGTTGGTTGGAAAGGCCCCGTCCAGTGCCTCAGAAGGAGGGGAGCTGGTGAGCCAGGAACAGGCGGCCTGCGCATGCACACCCGTTCCGCCCCGAAACTCCCGGTCCAGTCCGGTGAAAAGACTGATGTTGTTGCGGTGTTTCTGGAGGGGAAGCAGGGAGGACTTGAACTCGAAATCCGTCCCGACCTTTTCAGGATGCCAGGCTTCCTGAACCACGCCATTGGGAATGTAGACGAAGGCGACCCGTTTTGGCTGGCTGTTGGTGATGGTCGCCCTTGCCCGGACAGGAAGCATGGCCTCAAGGAAGGGCAGGCCCATGGCGACACCGGCTCCGCGGAGGACGGTGCGGCGGGAGAAGGTGGCGTTGCGGATGAAGTGCATATCAGAGTCCGTTGTAGTTTCGAGAGCGTGTCGGTTTGGGATCAATGGTCAATCCTGGCCGGGATGCCTGCAGTCTTTGGAGTGCCTTTCCATTGGCGTCATCCTTGATGGCGACTTCCAGACGTTCCAGTGATTGGATCTCCAACAGGGCATCCCATCCGCCTTCATAGGGAAGTTGATTCCTGAAATGCTGGGGACTGAAGATGCGCAGGTTCTTGAAATTTGAAAGTGCCATCAGTTGATCGACTGAAAGGCCATTCTTGGGTTTCCACCACAACACCTCCAGCTTCGGCAGCAGGCGACCGATCTCGGCCAGGTCCACGGCTGAGCACCGGGTGCGATGAAGCTGGAGATCCCTGACGTTGGGACAAAGCCGGATCAGGTGGAGGGTCTGTTCGGGAGTGAGAGGAGTATCCAACACCAGTCGCCAAACCTTGGGCATTGGCGTGGTGATCTTCTCAATGGCAAAGGCATCCATCCGGAAGTTGTGCTTGATCTCCAGGACTTCGAGATTGGGTTTGCCGTTGATGAAAGCGGCGCATTCGGGAGTGGCTTGGGCCCTGGGGTGTTTGCCCATGTAGTGAAGGCCGATCTGTTTGAGATCAGGTAATTCTCCCAGGACAGCCAGGCCCTTGTCGCTGACGGGTTGAGCCTCGATGTTGACGGCTGTCAGTTTGGGGAACTTGGTGAAGCGGAACAGATCCTCATCGTTGACTCCGGGTTTGTTCCTGGCGGTTTTGTCCAAGGCCTGGTGATTGATCAGGATGATTCCGGTCACATTGCCTTTGTCATCGGTCCAGACTTCGGACCTTTGTGCTTTGTGGGCAATTTCCCGGGCAAGTGTCTGTTGCTCTTCAGGTGACAGATCCCTTGCGTTGGCGATGCCTAGCGTGGCGCCCAGTGAAAGCAGGATGAGTGGTTTGGGGAGTTGCATTGTGTGTTGATAGATCCGGTTGGGAAGATCCCACGGACAAACCTAGGCCTTCCAATCCCGGACCGCTTTTCCGAACGCCTTGAGATTGGGTACCGTCATTTCGCTGTATTCACGGGAGGCTACCACGCCGCTAGCGCCTGCTTCGAGTGCCAGGCGAGTAGCTTGATAGGTGCTTTTGGGATCGCTTGGGAACTTTTTCATGCCATTGGGAATGTAGTGCGGGATGTCAAAGCCAATCCCGGCATAGACCCTGGCCTTGCCCTCGGCACCTTCAACGCAGCGTTTGACCTCGCGGTGGACGTATTCGGGAGACAGCCCCTGTTGTGGCAATGTGTCGAAGTCCGGTTGGGTCCGGGGATTGTGTCCGAACAGGGCGTAGAAGAGTTCGAGGGATTGGGCTTCGGAAAGGTCGTTGAGCACGCGCTTCTGCATCCGTTCGATCACCCATTCGCGAAGCCGTGGTCCCAGGATGTCATGATAGACGATGGGCTTTATGAAATCGTTGTGCACCGCCATTTCCGAATAGCTGACGGCTGCCCGGTAGAACAGGTCCCAACTGCTGCGCTGATGGTCGACATGCTGGCCGACATCGGCGTTGGGACGGATGGTCTTCGCTGTCATGTAGACCATGGCCTGGATTTCGGAATCGGCCTGAAACCACTGTTGATACCAGGCGAGCACTTCAGGGTATCGCATCATGATCCTGAGCACCGACGTCATGACACCATCAAGTGGCTGCTTGGCCATGTTCTCCACTTTCTGGATCAGTTCGAAAAGCTGTCGGTAACCTTCCTTGGCGCGAACAGGATCGATTCCAGCCTTGCTGTTTCGAGCCACACAATGTTCACAGAAACAGCTGGGCACGAGGCCGCGGAAAAGGACGTCGGAAAGCGGCCCAACGCGTTCCGCACCATATTGAAGGCCGTGCAACGGATAGGCCTTCATGGTTTCCCTGATGGTCACTCGGATCCACTCGCGGTATTCGGGATGATTCCAGCAGGGGCCGTGACCGGGTGTTCCGTTGATGTCGACCGTGGCTACAGATCGGTAGCCGGGGATCCTGTCGGCCCGTCTCATTCCTGCCTCAAGAATGCGTCCGTAAAGCTTGATTCCACGCTTGCGACATGGCGTCTCCAGTTCTTGAAACAGATTGCGGTCTCCATGCTCCAGTTGGGAATTGGGCGCTTCATGTTGAACGGAAAGTCCGGCAAAGGGCTCCTTCGGCAGCCGGACCCAAAGATAGGGAAGGTCGCGTCCAACACGACCTTTCGCTGGAGAGGGATGATCTTCTGCCAGTACGTTCCGGGGAGTCGATCCCATGTGATAGCTCTGGGTGTAGAGGAAGAGGGCGTCGACAGCAGCGTGTTCCTGCACGAAATCGAGGCAGCGTTCGATCCCTTCATCCAGCATGCTGACAGCTCCGATCTGGATTCCGGAAAGCACGGGACGTTTCGTGGAGGAAGCCCCAAGGAGAGGAAGCGCACCGGCGGCATGGGCGGAGGTCTGAAGGAAGCGGCGTCGGTTCATGGTGGAAGGAATCCTGGAGGATCAGAGGCTGAGGATGGTCTGTGGGTTGTTGACGATCATCTGGCGGATCTCAGCCTCGGTGAACCCAAGTTGAAGAATGCGTTCGAGGTGTTGTCCGAAACTTTCAACGGGAGGTCCGTTGGGAATCTGGCCAAAGTCGGAGGACAGGATGCAATGGTTGGTGCCTACGGCCCGGATCTGTTCTGCCATGGTTTCCAGGGGAATGTGTCCTGGGCAACAGGGTGTGACAGCCAGGAAGGAGTGTTCGATCCACGCACCCAGATCCACACAGCGTTTCTGTTCGTCCACAG
>CAZKNW010000464.1:0-3734 GCA_964554035.1 uncultured Verrucomicrobiota bacterium | reverse complement strand
CACACGAATCTGGAGGTTGGCGTTGGCCCTCGAAAAACATCGACGATGTCCTGACGGACTGGGAGTAACTGGTCGCGCTGCCCCTGCTTCACTCAAAGTCCGCCGCGCCCTGAAACCACGTCGCAAGGGACTGGTCTCGACCTCATTGCTCCTCTATATCTAGCACAGGTTTCAGATGCCCTGGAACCCAGAAACGGAAATCACCATGACCAACAAGATTGTCCTGATCATTCTCTCGATCCTTCTCCCTCCCCTGGCCGTCTTCCTCAAGCGCGGCGCAGGAAAGGATCTCGTCATCAACATCCTGCTCTGTTTCATCTTCTATCTGCCTGCGATCATCCATTCCCTCTATCTGGTCACCAAGTAGGCTCCCTGCGCGGGGCGCCGAATTCCGATCCAGCCGTTCCAGCACCCTTTCGGCCCGCACCGGAGCACGTCCGCCGTATCGTTCCGGAACGACGGGGCCTGACCTGTCGTCCAACACCCCACTTCCGCTTTGACACCTTCATGGGCGATTGGCAAGGTGGCGCCTCTTTTGGTCTGATCTGCCTGAAATGAGGTGGTTTAAGGCCCGAAATCCCGGCCCCCAGGGACCCGGTTTTAATCTGAAAATCAGCAAACAAACAGACTTATGGCAGACCTCGTCGGCAATCTTCTGGTGGCTCAATCAGGCGGCCCCACCTCAGTCATCAATGCCAGTGTGCTCGGTGTCATCACCGAGGCCGGCAAGAACATGGACCAGATCGAGGAGATCTACGGGGGCAAGAACGGCATTCTCGGCGTTCTCAACGAGGAACTGATCGACATCAACGAGGAGAAGCAGTCCACCATCGAGGCACTGCGTCACACTCCCGGTGCCGCCTTGGGAACCTGCCGGTACAAGATCAACTTCGACAAGGATCCGGAAGCCGCCGACAGGGACATGAAGCGTCTCTTCGAGATCTTCGAGGCCCACAACATCCGCTATTTCTTCTATGCGGGCGGGAACGACTCCCAGGACACCGCCCACAAGATCCACCTGAAGGCCATCGAGCTGGGATATGACCTCCGTGTCATCGGCGTTCCCAAGACCATCGACAACGACCTGCCCCACACCGACCACTGCCCCGGATACGGCTCCGTGGTGAAATACAACACCGCCACCGTCATGGAGGTCGCCACCGATGTATCCGGCATGGCCACCGACGACGGATCCTGCTGCATCATCGAGGTGATGGGACGTGCGGCCGGTTGGATCGCAGCCGGCACGGTGCTGGGTCGTGAGCTGGCCAATGGATCTCCCGACATCATCCTGCTTCCAGAGATCGCCTTCAACGAGGAGGCCTTCCTCAAGCGCATCCAGGAGGTCGTGGCTGAGAAGAAGTATTGCATCGTGGTCGTCGGTGAAGGTCTCAAGAACGCCGAGGGCGAGGAGATCGGTGCCGACAAGAGCCGCCTCGACGCCTTTGGCCACCCTGTGCTTTCCGGTGCCGCCGACCGTCTCGCCGAGATCGTCAACGGCAAGATCAACCTGAAGACCCGTACCGTGAAGCTCGGCTACGCCCAGCGCGCCGCGGCCCACTTCGCCAGCGGACGCGACATCGCCGAGGCCGAGGCCTGTGGACGTGCCGCCGTCAAGGCAGCCCTCTCCGGCCAGAGCGGGCAGATGGTCAAGATCATCCGCACCAGCAACGAGCCCTACCAGTCCACCACCGGACTCCAGCCATTGAGCGACATTGCCAACGTCGAGCACTTCATCCCGCGCGACTGGATCACTGAGGACGGTTTCCTTCCCAACGAGAAGTTCATCGAATACGTGAAGCCGCTGGTGGGTGGAGAACTGAATCTCCCAACCGAGAACGGACTTCCCAAGTTCGCCCAGATGGCCAATGACCCGGTCATCAAGAAACTGCCTCCCCGCGAGGCCTGATCGGACCAACCTTCGAGCGGGAGACGTTGAGCGTTTCCCGCTTTTTTCATGTTCTTCCGGACAGCCAGATTCCTAGCCGTTGCCGCACTGATCTTCAGTGTGAGCATGCCTTGGACACTGCTCCAGTCCATCGCGTGGGTCGGCATGACGATCGACCATGCCAAAGGGGGGACGCTCGCCTCCGCGATCCAGAAGACCCTGGACGGGGACCATCCCTGCCGACTTTGCGTTTTCATTGAAAGCGGTTCCAAGACCGAGCAATCCGAAGACGCCAAATTCAGCTCATCGAACAAGCTGGAACTGGCCTGCTTCGAAGTATCCAGCTGGATATTCCAGCGCCCGCTCCGGGAACCCATTCCATGCCTTCTGAAGGAACGGGAAGCCCACAGCTACCCTCCCTACCTCCCCCCTCCGAGACCAGGCGCCTTCTTCGCCTAACCACAGCTCCCGCACTGTTCAGGACCCGCGTTTCAACCGGCGTCCTGGGAACGTGGACCACCCTGTTTGATCCCGGCATCCGTGGACACGACCACATGCCTTACCTTACTCAAACCCATTTTGTATTTTACCATGAAGAATCTTTTCAACTCCCTGGCCGCAATCACCCTTTTACTCTCTTCCGCACAGGCACACGACTGGGTTGGCGCCCGTCCGGACAGCCATGCCCCGATTGGTGTCATGGCTGACCACACCCACAAGAAGAACGAGTTCATGCTGTCCTACCGCTACATGCACATGCTGATGGATGGCATGCGGGATGAAGCCTCCGGCACCACGCCGACCTCCGTCTTTGCCAACAACTACACGGTATCCCCTACGCGGATGACCATGGACATGCACATGTGGGGCCTCATGTATGCCCCCACGGACAAGCTGACCCTCATGGCCATGGTCAACTACCTGAGCAGCGAGATGGACCACGTCATCTTTCCGGCAGCTGCGCCGCTCATCGCGCTCAACGGGGGCAGCAGCACCTTCACCACCAAGTCCTCCGGCTTTGGCGACGCGCGCCTGACCGGCATGTATCAGTTCTTCAAGAAGGAGGACCAGTCCGCCCACTTCAACTTCGGCATCAGCCTGCCCACCGGTTCCGTCGGGCAGCAGGACGCAGTGCCAGGTCCCGGAGGGCGCATCGATCGACAGCTCCCCGCCCCGATGCAGCTGGGCTCCGGAACCTTTGACCTGCTTCCGGGGGTGACCTACCTCAAGCAACATCACAGCTGGTCCTGGGGAGCGCAGATGAACGGAACCTTCCGCACCCATGAGAACCACCACAACTACCGCCTCGGACATGGTTTCGAATCCACCGCATGGATCGGGAAGAAGTTCACCTCCTGGCTGAGTGCGGCACCTCGCTTCCGTTACACCTACGAGGGCGAACTCAAGGGGAACCAGGCCGGAGTCGGATTGAATCCTCCCTTCGCCCCTACCCGCCGCACGGTGACCACCGCCTTTGGTGAGAACTATGGCGGCCACTCCATCGATCTGGGTGCCAGCGTGAACATCTTCATTCCATCCGGATGGCTCAAGGGGCACCGCCTGGCCTTCGAGTTCATGGCGCCCGTCTACCAGAACCTGAACGGACTCCAGCTGGAGACGGACTACACCGTCACCGCAGGCTGGCAGTTCGCCTGGTAGGGAGCGAGGAGCTTCCATTGGTGCGGGACGCATCAAAAACCGGCAGGCGGGACGCCTACCACCACGGCCGTGGTGCCTGACTTCCCGCCTGCCATTTTAGGATCCCTCCTTTTTCAACGCCACGGGTCCGGTCTTGTCTCATTGAGGCAAAGCAATTTGAATCGCTCCACATGCCCTGCCTCATTGG
>CAZKNW010000463.1:0-3741 GCA_964554035.1 uncultured Verrucomicrobiota bacterium | reverse complement strand
CCGACTGTTCCAGCGATGTGACCTGGTTGGTCAGTGAGTTGCGCTCGGCGGAGAGAACGGAGACCGTCTGTTCCAGCGATGTGACCTGGTTGGTCAGTGAGTTGCGCTCGGCAGAGAGAACGGAGACCGACTGTTCCAGCGATGTGACCTGGTTGGTCAGTGAGTTGCGCTCGGCGGAGAGGTTGGAGATCGTTTGGGCCTGTTGGTTGACTGTATCGAGAAGTTGATCCCGTTCACTGGTGACCGAGACAAGGTTCGTTTCGGTTGAATCCAGGAGGGAGAGCAGATCGTTCAAATGCCCCTCAAGCTCCTTGATTCGCGCGATGTGGGCCGCGCAGCTGCCTGCTGAAGAAAATTCGCCCCCTAGGAATCTTCCAGTTGTTGGGAAGCTGGAGATCAGGTTTCCATCCCGGTCAAACTGTTTTATGGATCTGACGTTGTCGTCGTAAAGCCAAAGGGTTTCAGAGGAGGACTCATAGGCCAGGGCGGATGCGGATCCCGCCGATCCGCTCCACTGTCTAAGCAGACCGCCGGTAAAGTCCCACTGCGACACCAATCCGTTGTTTACATTGGATGTCCAGATGGTTCCGGTTCCCGAGTCGAAGGTAATCCCGACCTCGTTTGGGGAGGTCGTGAAAAGGTTGGTGCTGTTTGCAAACCCCATGTCGAGTGAGACCACGGTTCCGGTCCTGTAATCGACGAGATAGATTCGCTCGCCGTCGGTGGTTCCATCATACGAGTTACTGTTGTGGTTTAGAACCGATCCTGTACCGATCAGGGTCCCGCTCTCGTCATACACGGAAGAAGCGAGTCCCGAGTTGTAGTAGGTCGCTTGGCGGATCTCTCCGTCCGAGACGCCGATGATGAGTTCCCCATTGTTTTCCCATGGGAATGAACTGACCTCTGATCCGTTTTGGTAGGTTCTTGTGAAACCGGCTCCTCCGGTCCAGTCAGTTAGATAGAGTTTCTCAGTTTGAGCGAAAGCGCCATTGGCGCTCAGTAGAAAGACTGCGATTAGGGCAGTCCAAAGGTGTTTGGACAGGTGGGGTAGCATGATTGGACAGTTGGGATGGTAGATGAGGTGTGCCTCGGCGTTCTCCTTAGTTGGCCAAGGTGGGAAAAGTCCGTTAATTAGAACTTGAGTAAGGTTTTTAGGTTGTTGGTTCGATTCTACAACCTTTTTCGGAAGAAATCGTTGATGCCTCCGTTGGAAAAGGTCGTCGGTACAGAAAAAAAGGCGCCCTTTTGGGGCGCCTGCGATGAAATACCTGGTGATCTTGTCTAGGATCGGACTACATCCCCATGACCTGATAACCGCAGTCGACGTAAAGCACCTGGCCGGTAATGGCGGCGGAACCGTCGGAGGCAAGAAACGTTCCGGTGGCTCCCAGTTCCTCGAGTTCGACGTTGCGCTTGAGGGGAGCGTGCTCCTCGTAGTGCTTGAGCATCTTCTGAAAACCACTGATGCCGCGTGCGGCCAGCGTGTTCACGGGGCCGGCACTGATGCAGTTCACGCGGATCTTCTTGGGGCCGAGATTGTAGGCCAGGTAGCGGGTGCTGCACTCAAGGGCTGCCTTGGCGACCCCCATCACATTGTAGTGGGGGATCACCTTTTCGGCGCCGTAGTAGGTCATGCCCACGATGCTGCCGCCATCGGTCATGAGGGGCAGGGCGGCACGGGTCAGGCCGATCAGGGAATAGGCACTGATGTCGTGGGCCATGGCGAAGGCCTCGCGGGAGGTGTTCACGAATTCGCCCTCAAGGGCATCCTTGGGTGCGAAGGCCACGGAGTGGAGCATCAGGTCGAGCTTGCCCCACTTTTCGCCAACGGCCTTGAAGACCGCATCGATCTCCTCGTCCTTGGTGACATCGCAGGGCAGCATCATGACGTCTTCGCCAAAGGTGCCGGCGAGATCCTCCACGTTGCTCTTGAGGCGTTCGCCCTGATAGGTGAAGGCGAGTTCGGCGCCTGCTTCATGCCATGCCTGTGCTATGGCCCATGCGATGGATCGTTTGTTGGCGACGCCAAAGACGATTCCTTTTTTTCCTTCGAGAATTCCCATAGTTGGATTGGTTAAAAGTCGGCCCCTTGACTAGGTGAATTGGAGGCGACTGGCAAGGTGGATTCGTACAGAAAGAAATCCCGGACTCCACACGGTGTTTACCCGGATGTCATCTGTTCGTAACGAAGGGAGCTGAGTTTCTTCCCTGTGAACTGAGTCCTTGTTGGGTGACAAGGATGACAGCTTCAGGAAGATTGATTGAAATACCAGTCTCCTGTGTGCACAACCTGAAGCTGTGGTTTTGACCCGCCTCCCCTCGAGGCGGGTCTTTTTTATCCCTCTGGCTGTAAACAGCTTGTGCCGTTCGCCGACCCAGCCGGAATCCCGCGCTTGAATGGTCGGAGGGCGGCTGGAAAGATGACGACGTGATCCGCATGTTTTTCCTTTTCCTTGTTCTGCTGACGCCCCCGGCCTTCGCGGATCCGGTGCCACAGCCCTTGGGGGAGGGACGCTACCAACTGGGCAAGGTGGTCATTGATTCGAGGCAGAAGACCCTGGAGATCCCGTGTCGGGTCAACATGACCAACAGCCTCATCGAGTATGTGTTGGTGGCCGATCAGGGTAAGACCCATGAGAGCATCTTCGTGTCGGACGCTGAACCCATGTCCGTGCACCTTGGGATGTTGTTCCTTGGAGCCAAGGTGGCGGAGGTCCCGGATCCAGCGAGTATCGACTTCTCCCTCACCACGAATGGAACGCCCATCCAGGTGGAATGGAAGACGGAAGGAGATGCCGACTGGCGGAAAGTCGATCAACTGATCGCGAAGGAGGCTAGCGATGAGGTGATCCGGATGCCGGTCTGGAACTACAACGGCTCATGGACCTTCAACGGCACCTTCCTGGCCCAGCGGGACAGGTCCATCGTGTCGATCATTGCGGACCGGGATGCGCTGGTGAACAATCAGCACAAGGATCGTGAGAACGATGATTTCTGGGTTCCGAAGACTCCAGCCGACTGGAAGATCGGAACCGAAGTGAGGATCAGGCTCCGCCTGCTGAAGCCAGAAAAGACGCCGAATGCCAAACAGTCCGGAGACGTAAAAACCAAGCCATGAAAAAAGAACTCAGCTTTATTATCCTTCTTGGAATCTCATTTTCCATCCATGCGCAGGAACAGGTTGCCATTGGTGGTGCCCGCGATGAGTCCCTTCGTTTGGAGGTGGCCCGTTCCATCGATCGTGGATTGGAATGGCTTGCCAGGAACCAGAAGGATGAAGGTTGGTGGAGCACCGAGGATCACCCGGCCCTCACCGCACTGGCGCTGCGTGGCTTTTATGGAAGTGGCTCCGAGTTCCAGAGGAAAAAATATGGCGAGAAGCTGGAGGAAGGTTTTGAGTTCCTGATCAGGCATTCCCACGAGGACGGCAGCATCTACAACAAGAAGGAGCTCCAGAACTACAATACGGCGGTGAGCCTGAGTGCGTTCATGGCGGCGGAGGATCCCCGCTACCGCGCGGTGGCCATCAGGGCGCGCAACTATCTGGTGTCGCAGCAGTGGGACTTCGGCGAGAAGGGGAAGATGGATCACCCCATGGATGGTGGGGTCGGCTATGGCAGCTATCCCCACTCGGACATGTCAAATACCATGATGGCCCTGGAGGCGATGTACCTGAGCCGTAACCTCGTTCCGAAGGACTCCGAAATGTTCCAGGACCTGAATTGGGAGGCCGCCATCCAC
>CAZKNW010000462.1:0-3748 GCA_964554035.1 uncultured Verrucomicrobiota bacterium | reverse complement strand
CACGCCGACAGATCGCCGCGGCGGCAGCGGGCAATCAGGTCGTCTTCTTCCGACGCGTCCATGCCTGTTATTAAGCTTTTTGGAGTCCGCGATCAATCGGTAAGCCCCTGGAAGAAAGTAAGGTCCATCGACTAATGCGTTGTCCTGAGGTCCTTGATCGGGTAAACCGATCATCAATCCCGAGCCTTTTCCATGAAGAGAAACCAAATCCTACTATTCGTGTCCCTCCCGCTGATCATCATCCTTTCCGGATGTGGCGGGGACAAGGTCGAAGCGCCCCAGCCTGAGATGGAGACCTCAGCTCCGGCCGCGCCGCCAGAGCCGGTCCGGGGAGAGGAATTTGAGCTGGTGGCCAAGGCACCGCTTGGCAAGAAGTTGACCGAGTCCCTTTCGATGGAGTCCGAGGTTGTGGACGGAGAGGGGAAGGCCATGGTGAAGCTCACGGTTGATCAGGGTGTCACCCAGGCTTTCGAGAGTGAGAAGGACGGCGCCCTTCAGGGAGTCTTCACGGTGAGAAGTCTCAAGATGAGCCAGAAGCTGGGCGACCAGGGGTGGGAATATGATTCCTCAGTCGACGTGAAGGACAGCACTTCGCCGATCGCCAAGGATCTCAAGAGGGTTCTCGATGAGCCCCTTCAATATTCTGTCGATCCGGGTGGCCGTGTGACCGGGTTTGGCAACTATGACCTGTTCTCCCGTAAGATCCTTCCTCGGACTGCGAGTCGCATGGGACGCTCGGTGATCACAGGTCTCTACAGCGTCTCCTCACTCAAGGACATGGTCTACCAGTATGATGTGCTCCCCACCAATGCCGTCGCCGTGGGGGACATGTGGCCGGTGAAGAAGATCATCACCGTGGGCCCCATGGCCAACCTCGCCATTGAAATGAAGTATACCTTTGAAGGCATGGAGGAGAAGGATGGCATGGAGCTGGCCGTAGTGGTGGGCCGAGGTGAGATCCGCCTGCCAGAGGGTACCATCAAGCCGGAGGGCCAGGCACCCCAGGATGGTGGCAGCCAGGAATCGTCCGAGCCCCAGGGCAGCGGGGAACTATCCGCTGCGGACCAGGCGGAGATGGCGGAACAGATGGCCGCGCTCGAGGGAGAGATTGTTGATGATGGGAATGTGGAACCGGATTCCGGCTCTGAACCGGCGCCTGCGGCACCTGCGCCTGAAGCCGCAGATCCCAACCGGCTTGGTACGGTTGAGAGCCGAATCCTGTTTGACCGCGATCGAGGATTGATCATCGAGCGTGGTGCCACCACCAAGGTGACGTTCCCTGGCGTCCAGGGGGCTCCTAGTCGCGGTGTTCATGTTCAGGCCACCGCACGGATGACCGCCCTTGAGGATCTCCCCGCCGGGAATTAGAAGGCGGTGGGGCCCGGTCTTTGTCGCGTTGACCGTCGACGAGGCGCGGTCTCATACTGTCGCACCTCATGAACGACTACTTTGAACTGGTCCAACGTGCGGCGGATCTGATCGATGAGGGGAAGTCCCTGCCATTTGGTGGAGTGGCCCCCCTGCCTGCACCCGAGATCAGCCCGGACGCACCGGTGGCCCTCATCTTTTCCCCGCATCCCGATGATGAATGCATCATTGGCGGGCTTCCCCTGAGATGGATGCGGAGCCATGGCTGGCGGGTCATCAACGTTGCAGTGACGCAGGGGAGCAACCCGGACCGGCAGAGTGCGCGCTGGGCGGAACTGGAGGGAGCCTGCCGTTATCTCGGGTTTGAGCTGATCGAGACCATCCCGAATGGCCTGGAAAAGGTGAACCTGAAGACCCGCGACACGGACCCGGATCATTGGAACTCCGGGGTGAAGGTGATCGCCGACATCCTCTCCCGATATGCCCCGAGGGCCATTCTCTTTCCCCACGACGACGACTGGAACAGCACGCACATCGGGGTGCACTGGATGGTCCTCGATGCCCTTCGCTCTCTCGGGAATGACTTCCAGACCCACGCGGTCGAGACCGAATTCTGGGGTGCCATGGCGTCTCCGAACCTGACGGTGGAGAGCTCCTTTGAGGAGTTGGGACAGCTGCTGACCGCGCTTTCCTTTCACGAGGGAGAAGTCCGGAGGAATCCCTACCACCTGCTGACGCCTGCATGGATGCAGGACAATGTACGCCGTGGCGGGGAACTGGTGGGTGGACAGGGTGAGGCCGCCCCTACCTTCAGGTTCGCCACGCTCTACCGGCATCGTGTCTGGAGGCATGGTGCCTTTGCGGAGATTCACGACAAGGGAAGAATGCTTGCCTCCACGGAGGATGCCGCGGCCCTTTTCGGAGGTCTTGAATGAATTCGACCCATCTTGTTGCCCAGGCAGGTGAGGTCATCGAGTTCGGCACGCCCAAGGCGGAGGTGGCCGCCTTCCTGATGCTGGTCGGGCTTTTCACGGGCATGGCGATCTTCCTCTTCGTCCTGCTGACCCGGGAAACGGCCTTTCGGCGTGAACTTCGGGACGCCTTCAAGCGCAAGCTGGGACTTGTCCCGGCACGCAAGGCCTTCCTGATGATCCTGCCTGTCTGGCTTCTCCTTGTGGGCTTCAACTACAACCGTTCGCTTGGGGACCGCTTCTTCGGGGTCAAGCAGGAGGTGAAGGAGGGGACGACCTACTGGACCTTCCTCTACATCTTTCCCGGGCGCGAAAGGACCGTCGAGGATGTCGATATTGCCGTGTGGGGAGGTCATGAGGGATGGACCCGCGGCATGGTCCGCTTCTCCCTTGAGGCCAGCCTTGCGGACGGGCGCATCCTGAAGAGTGCCTTTGTTCCCCCCCATCAGTTCAACGACCAGGCTCATCGCCTGAACCGGATGGGTGCCGATGTTGCGCTCACTGCCAGTGAATAGATGAGTAACTTCCCGCGTGTTTTGGAGGTTTCGCCCGTTGGACGCAACCGACTAAATGCTTTTGGTCGGTCGGGATTTTCAATTAGGATCTCCGGAATCTGATGCCATCCGAATTCATCCAGCCCGTTTATGGATACCGGCCGCCGCCGAAGGAACCCTCGACGGCCGGCGCGTGGATGGCGCTTTTTCTTGGGGGGGTCATAGGCGTCCTTGGCTGGAACCTGCCCATCGGCATGCATTCCGTGCATCCCGCGGTGGTGGAGGAGGCGGGCGCATCCGACCTTTCCGCCAGCGAATACGTACGGGCCCATGAGGATGATGGGCGGGGTGGTGAAATGGAGCTGGTCCGCAAGGTGGTGGCCATGCCTCAGGTGGCCCCGGGCGAAGAGGCCGACTGGGTGGGTGACTATTTCCTGAGGACCAAGGGACAGGCTGCGACTGCGACGACCTTGGATCGATCCCTTGGCAAGGAACAGCGCATGTATCTCAGTCTGGCCCTGGTTCAGACCGAGGATGTGGTTGCCAAGGCCATGGTCGGCATGGTTGAGGTGGACGGATGGAGGAAATTTCAACGGGTGGGCGCCCCGGGTGGACAGGTCCTTGAGGCCGTGCTCCTGATGACGGCGGCCTTTGTCGAGGGCGGTCACGTTTCCAAGGGCATCAGGGATGACCTCCTGCTGGCGGCGTCTTCAGCCCAGGATGGCGATGTCTCCTTCCTGGAGGAATTCTTCATCGGCATGATCGGCCTTTCCAAGCGGCTGGGTCCCGAATCCATGGCCGCGCTCCTCAGGAGTGCCCCGAAGGCCGGTGACGTGACATGGCTGGCGGAACGCATCCGCAAGGAGCCGGATGCCTTCGATGTCGTCTATTCCGCCTGTGTGATGTCGGGGCAGG
>CAZKNW010000461.1:0-3752 GCA_964554035.1 uncultured Verrucomicrobiota bacterium | reverse complement strand
TAGGTTGACCACGGCTTCATGCATGAGGCCTGAGATGAGGAAGACGACTACGAGTCTCCCTGCCGCGATTCGTTTGTCGTGCCAATGAAGCAAGGGAGGCAGAACATCGCGGAACCAGTCGCTGAACCAGAGGTTCCATTGGTTGCCCCAGAAGTCGTTCAGACTGCGCGAACGGGTGGGGCTCCGATGAAGGAATGGAATCTGATATCCGAAGGGCATCCAGATGAGATTGACCAGAGCATGGAAGACATGACCCACCATCAGAATGATGGGCGCTGCAAGGTAGGCGAGAAGGATTGGCCCTGGTTGGATCTCATGGAGCAGTTTCCAGTATGCCCAGATCAGGGGTGAACCGAGGACAAGGATGAGCCACAACTTCGAGATTCGAGGAAGGTTTCTCAGGCGATCGGCATGGGTCGGACCAGGGAGGGGAGAGGCAAGGAACTTCAGTCGTCCTTCAGGAATGAGTCCCGGCACGGCCAACGCGCCTGACTTCATCAGGAAACCGAGCAGGGCCAGGGCGATGAAGAAGGCGAAGGTCATGAGGTGGATGGGGCAAGGTGCCTGCTCATGTTGCTTCGCGCCAATGGAATATGTCTGTTCGTTGAGGCGATGAAGCGCTTTTGCGTTTGAATACCGAGTGTGGAAACGGCATGAAAGGTCCATGCGTTTCCCGTTGATGCTTCTATTGCTTTCCGTGTCGCTGGTCTGGGCTTCGGATCGTCCCAACATCCTTTTGATCTATACCGACGATCATTCCTACCGGGCGGTCAGTTGTTATGAGGAAAGCTATGACTGGATCCGCACCCCCAACATGGATGCCTTGGCCAAGACCGGGGTTCGTTTCAAGCATGCGACGATTGGGACCTGGTGCATGCCCTCACGGGCCACGGTCCTGACCGGTCTGCACCAGACAGGCGTCAAGTCGATGCGCATGGAGGGGGCATATCCCGGTAGCGAATACGATCCGGAGCAGTGTCGCTTCTGGCCTTCGGTGTTTCGGAAAAACGGCTATCAGACCGCCCAGATCGGCAAGTGGCACACCGGGACAGATACCGGGTTTGGCCGGGATTGGGATCATCAAATTGTCTGGAACCGTCCACGCTATCAGGAAAACTCAGGCAACTATTACTACGACCAGATCATTGAGAAGAATGGTGGTCCTGGAAAGATGACCAGCGGCTATTCCACCGACAACTACACCGAATGGGCACTCGACTACATTGAGGGACGTGATGGAAGGAAAGAGGACCAGCCATGGTTTCTCTGGCTTTGCTATGGCGGCGTTCATGGCCCCTTCACGCCTGCGGATCGACATAAGAATGAGTATCCCGGAATTCGCATCGAAGACCCCAAGGACATCTATCCTCCAAGGGAGGGTAAACCCGAGTATTCACGCAACTGGGAACAGTGGGTGAAAGGCGAGTCGGGAGAGCCGGTGGTCAAGCGTGGGAACGGCAGGGGTGGCATCAGGACCGGAACCCAGAAGACGTTGAGCGACTGGGTCAGGCAGGTGAATCAGGCTGTGATTTCGCTGGATGAAGGAATTGGAAAGATCGTTCAGGCATTGAAGGAAACGGGGCAATACGACAACACGCTCATCGTCTTCACCAGTGACCAGGGATTTGCGTGGGGTCAACATGGCTTTCAGGTGAAGTTGGCGCCTTACGATTCCAACATCCGGTCCCCATTCATTGTCAGCATGCCGAGCCGCCTTCCCTCAGGAAAAGTCAGCAGTGTTCCTGTGAGCGGCACCGACCTCGCCCCCACCTTCTTCAGCTTTGCCGGACTGGATCTCCCATGGAAGATGCATGGAGAAGACCTGACACCGTTCCTGAAATCTCCCGAAGCCAACCATGGCCGACGAACCATCATGACGCTTTATACGGGGTCGAAGTATGGAGCGGACACGGTTCGTCCGCCTTCGCTGGAGAACCATGCCGGCTATACGCAGTTCGAGAAACAAGGCATTCCCTGGTGGGTGTCGCTGACGGATGGGAAATACAAATACATCCGCAACATGCTCGAGGGTGAGGTGGAGGAACTCTATGACTTGAAGGCGGACCCGGATGAACTGGTGAACCTGGCGGTCAGGGATGGTCGGTCCAACCGGCAAGTGCGCGCCATGCGGAAGGAAGCTGAGAAGGAATTGAAGCGGATTGAAGCACCCTTCGTGAAGAATCTTCCTGCAGTAGCCAAACTTCCCAAGTAGGCTAATGGCCATGGGCTTGGACTTTCGATCCTTTTGTCTGGTCACCTTGCTGATGTGGGTTGCATGTGCCCAATCTGTTGGAGCGCGCCCCAACGTGGTGGTGATCATGGGAGACGACTGGTCGTGGCCTCACGCCTCCATCCTTGGAGACAAGACCGTCAAGACTCCCAACTTCGATCGTATTGCGACTGAAGGCATCCTGTTTGAAAATGCCTTTGCAACCGCACCCTCCTGCACTCCTTCGCGCCACGTTGTTGCGTCGGGTCAGTATCATTGGAGACTGGGGGAGGGGGTGAATCTGGGTGGCTCCATTCCTGCGGACGCGCCGGTCTATCCGGATCTGTTGGCCAAGGCAGGTTATGTCACCGGCCATTGCCGCAAGGGAACGGCACCGAGCCAGAACCGATTTCGCGGGAATGATCCCTTTGGTCCGCGCCACAGGGACTTTGATTCGTTCATGGCCGGGGTGGATCAGGGGCAGTCCTTTTGCTTCTGGTATGGGGCCGGTGAACCACATCGTCCCTACGACTGGAACGAAAGCCAACGAAGAGGAATGGATTTGGACTCCATTGAGGTGCCTCCGTTCCTTCCGGACAATCGGGAGGTGAGGACTGACCTGGGCGACTACTATCTCAGGGTTGAGAAGCTCGACCTGTTGGCGGGAAAGATCCTCGACCGCCTTGAGCAACGAGATGTGCTGGAGGACACCATCGTCGTCATGACCGGAGATCATGGGATGCCGTTTCCACGAGCCAAGGCGACACTGTATGATTCAGGCACGCGTGTGCCCCTGGCCATCAGGTGGGGAAACCACGTTGAGAAGGGGCGACGACGTCAAGGCATGGTCAGCCTGATGGATCTTGCTCCCACACTGCTCGAAGCCTGTGGGCTCTCTGTTCCCCAATCCATGACGGGCCGATCGCTGCTTTCCGCGATTTCGAGCAAACAGGGAAAGCCTGTGCAGAAGGATACGGATTACCTGCTTTTTGGAATGGAGCGGCACGTCTATCCCAATCCGTCTCGTGCGATCCGTACGGTAGATCATCTTTACATCCGCAACTACGCACCCGAATCGTGGCCTACAGGGAAGCCGCGTGGAACCGAGGCACTCTTTGACTTCTCCAAGACACCCTGGCCAACGGTAAAAGGAGCTTTTTCCTACAACGTCGATCCCGGTCCGACGAAGCAATGGATGAGGTTGAATGAATGTGTCCAGAACCAGCAGGCATTTGGAAAGCGAGAGGCAGAGGAACTCTATGATGTCAGGCGGGACTCCTTCCAACTGACCAATCTGGTATCAACGTCGGTAGCATATCTGCCTGAATCTGTGACGAAGGTGAGGAAGGAACTTGCGAAAAAGCTGACAGCACAATTGAGGGCCAGCGGAGATCCACGGCATGTCCGGCCGGAGCATGCCACGCTCGAGGTGCGGGGCTGGACAGTACACTTGAACGAGGTCTTGTGGATCGATTCTCCGTTGGAAACGAAAACCATGCTGGGACTGTTGGATGGGCAGTTGAAGAGGGTCGCGGAGACGGTT
>CAZKNW010000460.1:0-3758 GCA_964554035.1 uncultured Verrucomicrobiota bacterium | reverse complement strand
GCTGCCATTCACACTCGAGAACGACCAGGTCTTCACCACCTATAGCGACGATCACGGCAAGACATGGTCTCCCCATCGTGAAATCACAGCGTCCGTGAAACGCGACCACTGGGCGTGGTATGCCACCGGGCCGGTCCACTCGATCCAGATCCAACGAGGCCGACACAAAGGCCGGTTGGTCATCCCCTGCGATCACCGCGTCAGGGGAACCGACCACAAGGGAGCGCATGTGGTTTTCAGCGATGACCATGGAGAGACCTGGGAAATAGGCGCCGTCGACGAAACCTACGAGGACGGGTTGGAAGCGAATGAAACCACCGTTGCTGAACTCAACGATGGCACCCTGCTCTTCAACACCCGCAACCAGAAAGGCAAGGCTCCGGGCACACGTGGAGTCGCATGGAGCCGGGATGGAGGCCTGACCTTCGAATCAGGCGATACCAACTGGAAACAGTTCAAACCCGAACTCGGTGCCATGGATCCACCGGTAGTCCAATGCGCCCTGCTTCGAGTCTCTGACAACCTCATCCTGTTCAGTGGCCCGGACGAAAACGGACCTTCGGGCAAAAGCAGAAGCGATCTGCGAATCCGCTGGTCCGATGACGAGGGCCAAACCTGGAAGGACGGCCCCATGATCCACGTGGGCCCCGCCGCCTACAGCGACATGGTCAACCTCGATGAACACCACGTGGGTATCGTCTACGAATGCGGCGACGCCAACCAACGCAGCTCCTACAAACGCATCGACTTCAAGGTGCTGGATCTGGAACTGGTGTTGGAGTGATATCCCTGCTTCGCGAAGCGTCGTGGAGTGCGCCGCCGCGTGGCGCTTTGAAGCGCCACCAAACCGAACACCAGTCAACATAACCATCCCCTCCCTGAAAGCGGGACCCGCGGGAGCTCTCCCCTCCAATTAGGTCAATCCTTCTCCAGCAATCGCACCTCGGTGTCCGACAGCTCCACAAGCCTTTCCTTGTAAAGCGCGCCAATGGCTTGCTTGAACGACTTCTTGCTGACGCCAGCCACCTTGCGCACCTCCTCGGGGGAACTCTTGTCTCCCAACGGCAACCTACCCTTGTGTTCCTTTAGAAGCTCCAGAATCCCATCCCGGACCGTGGGCACCTTCCCATAGCCGGCACGGGTCAGGCTGAGGTCGAGCTTTCCATCCTCGCGGGTCTGGCGGACGAAACCCTCCATGGTGTCCCCAACACACAGGGGCTTGGCCAGGTCCGAATGATAGAGAAGCCCTACGAACTTGCTGTCCACGATGGCATTGAAACCCATGTTCGTTCGCTCGGAAATGATCAGGCTTACCTTTCGGCCCGGCTTGTAATTGGGCCACGAGGAGGCAAGGAGCTGATTGGTCCGCATGGTCGCGGCAATCCGTCCGGACTTCCTGTCCACCCGGACACCCACCAGCACCTTCATGCCAACCTTCACTCGTCCGACCTGTTCCCGGTATGGAAGCAGCAGGTCCTTCTCCAGACCCCAGTCAAGGAAGGCCCCTGCACGGGGATGAATCTCCACCACCTCGAGTGAACCAAAGTCACCCACCTCCAGGTAGGGCCCTTCCCTCGTCGCGATCAGACGATCATCGGAATCGAAGTAGACGAAGACATCCACAACGTCCCCTGCCTTCTCGTCTCCCGTGAGATACTTGCCCGGCAACAGAATGGAGCCCATGTCCCCTCCATCAAGAAAGACTCCATGCGGGCCATCGCCAATCACATCCAGGATGTTTCGTTTTCCTACTTTGACCATACTTCGGAGGAGCATCCTAGTGACAAGGAAACCGCCCGGCGACTAGAACCTATCGCTCAGCCGCGTTATCTGGAACCCACCCCAAGCTCCTTCTTCCACCATTCAAGGTAGGCGTCATCCGAAAGGTCCGGATCCAGGCCACGACGCTCCATCGTCTTCTCGTAGTATTCCTGCTTCTCCTCCATCAGGGCTCTCATGTAGGCGGTATCCCCCTCCGGCTGGGCACCCGGGTCTGCCGTCCGGATCATCCAGTCGTCGAGCTGACCCCGCATGCTCTTGAGAACCGGAGCGAACCGAGGATCCTTCGCCAGGTTGCGGGTTTCAAAGGGATCCGCCCTGAGATCGTAAAGTTCCTCCTCCGGCCGCCTTGGCGCCATGAAAACCTCCTGGGCCGGAAGAAGCTCACCCCGGCGATGCAGGACCCGCATGAGGGTATCGACCGGATACTGGAGCTTCTTATAGCCACTGATCTGGCAATAGGGCCGTTCCGGTTCGAAGTTGCGGATGTATTTGAACCGCTTGTCCCTGACACAACGGATGCGGTCGATGGCATCCCCGCATCGATCCCTCGCCGCAAAGATCCGTTCACGTCCGGGATAACCCTCCGCGAGAAAGTCCCTTCCCTGCATGGCTTCCGGAAGTTGAAGCCCGGCAGCCACCAAAGACGCGGCCGGGAAGTCGATCATCGACACCATCCTCGGCTCCACCGTTCCGGATTCAACCCTACCCGGCCAACGCACGATCATGGGAATCAGGATCCCACCATCATAGAGCCACTGCTTGCCGCGCGCCTGGGGACGACCATGATCACCGAAAAACATCACGAGCGTATTGTCGGCAAGCCCCTCCTTCTCCAAGCGCTCGAGGATCTGTCCCACCTTCTTGTCCATGACCTCGATCGAAGCGAGGTAGTTGGCCCAGTCGCGTCGGGTCACCTCATGATCCGGGTAGATGGGCGGCACCTGAACCTTCGTCCAACGCTCCGGATCCTCATCCTTCACGAAGGCACGATGAGGTTCCTTGATCTGAAGCTGGGCAAAGAAAGGCTGCCGATCACGACGCCCCGCCCAATCATGTCCATCGAAGAGTTCCCCATGTTCGAAGTTGTAGTCCGTCTTGCCCCGCTTGCTGCTGCCGTCCGGACTCCCCAGGTTGCAGACCCAGTAGCCGGCATCACGAAACAGTTTCGTCACCGGGGGCGTCGTCGCATCCAGGGTCGGCTTGATCCGTGTCCGGTGATAATGGCCACCCACCGTCGTCTGGTACATCCCGGTGATCAGGGCCGTCCTCGCTGAGGAACAGACCGGTGCCGTCGAAAAGGCATGGGTGAAGCGGGCTCCCTGCGCCGCCAGTCGGTCGAGGTTGGGGGTCTTCACGAGCTTCTCGCCATAACAACCCAACTCCGGACCAAGATCATCCGCAACGATCCAGAGAATATTGGGCCGATCCTTCGAGGGTTGCGGATAATTTCCAGCGATCCTCGGCGAATAGTCATCCTTCTCCCCCTTTGCGAGGAACTGGACGGCATCGATGTGAACCAGTCCATCCGATCCATTGGAATCCACCACCACACGCACCGGGACCCCCTTCTTCGTGGCAACCGTTCCCAACGAAACCCGATTGCCATCAATGTTGCCAGGCTTCCGCATGTCCACCGGAACCCTCGTCACTTCCTCTCCCACATGGATCGACACCGGCACCTGTGTTCCCCTGTTCCTAAAGCTGCCGTAGAAAAGCCTGACTTCCACATCTCCCGTCACAACGGGTGTCCATTCGAAGATGGCCTTGGCTCCTGAATTGGGAGACGCATATCGGTAGCCCTTGCCATAGTAACCCGGCAGGCGGTCGCCCGTTTTCCAGGAGCCATGAAACTTCGCATCCTCGTCATCAACGACGACTCCCCCATATTTGGAGGGAAAGACCACCGGCAGTTCTTCACCAGCATCCAACACGTGGACCTTGGCGGCCCATCGCATCCAATGCTTCGCCATCGAAGT
>CAZKNW010000459.1:0-3775 GCA_964554035.1 uncultured Verrucomicrobiota bacterium | reverse complement strand
AAGCCGGCGATGTCGGTTTCGGAAACCTGGGCGGGAGGGTTGTCGTCCTGGAGGGAATTCTCGTATTCCCTGACAATCAACTGGCGGATCCGGGTCTGAATGTCGGGATCCTTGTCGATTCCCGCCTGGATCGCCTTGGAGTAGAGGGCTTGAAAATGAACGATCTCGTCGAGGACCTTGGTCCTGATTTCGTCGTCTGAAAGCTCCGGGCTCAAGGTTTTGGCCCGGTTTTGGAGCTCCGTTTCGAAGGTTTCCCTCTGGATCAAATGTTGATCGACCTTGGCCAGGAATGAGGGCTCCGGTATCGGTTCCTTGCTACAGGCCATCAGGAGTAGGCAAAGGATGGATGGAATTATAAGTCGTTGATTGACAACGTTTTTAATAACCCTAATTGCCCTGAATCTACCGCTCGATTGATCGAGTTTTCTGCTCGTGCCCATGATTTTCCCTGAAGGTGCCGGGACAGCCGAGTCCGGTCCTTCAATTCAACAAAGCGGAAAAAGGGGCGGAACAGGCCCAATTCCGGGCATCTTTTTTTGAGACAATTGTGGGAGCGGTCGGAAAGGACCCCTCGTGGGAGGCTTGGACGGCTGTTGGCACCCCTCTGATGATCACAAAGGAAGGAAAAGCCTCAGAGATGCGCCAGGCTGCACCCCGGCGGCAGAAAGAGCAGGGTTTCAACCCTGTGTGAAAATTCCCGACAATCAAACGGCCTGTAAGGTCGAATGCGAGTATCGAAACCAACACCGCAGGCGACCTTGCAGGCCGCATTCCCGATTCGCTCTGACACAGGCCTGAAGACCTGCGCTTTGTGCAGGTGACCTTACAGGCCAGTTGATTGCTGGGGTTTGTAGGAATGGTAGGCACCGCAACTGTCTGGTGATCGGCGTGGCACCAGTAATTTCCCTTTCCAATTTCCTGTCCCTAATATTCCTGTCTTGAAGCAGCTTCGCGTTCGTCCCTTCAGGACGAGTTTTATTTTGATTGGTGGGTCCCCGGGCTCCATTTCATTTCGCGCCGGGGCTACATGCGTTGACCGCTCCACGGTCT
Source organism: uncultured Verrucomicrobiota bacterium (assembly GCA_964554035.1). GTDB lineage: Bacteria > Verrucomicrobiota > Verrucomicrobiia > Limisphaerales > CAZKNW01 > CAZKNW01. The sequence goes on along the minus strand of CAZKNW010000459.1, from coordinate 2,725 downwards.
GGGAAAGCACAGGTTTCACCTTTTGTTCCCACATGTGCCTCCTAAATCCTAAATCTGTGGCTTTTCTGCCTGTCCCGCCATTGCGGCGAAATCTGCGGGAAAATGAATCCTCTTCGATCTTCAGGAATGCATCACCTGGCCGCCGTCGATGTTGAGCGTCTGGCCGGTGATGTTTGCAGCATGGGGGCTGGCGAGGAAGGTGGCCATGGCGGCGATCTCTTCCGCCTTCTGCCAACGACCGAGCGGGGAGACCTTGGCGAGTTTTTCCCGTGCCCAGGTCTGGTAATCCTGGCGCTGGGCCTCGGGAAGCTCCTCTTGCCCGGCCGCCCAGACGGATTCGTTGAGCTGTGTCTGGACCATCCCGGGTGAAAGGGCGTTTACACGGACTCCATGTGGAGCAAGGTCCTTGGCAGCGCATTGCATGAAGTTGATGAGCCCGGCCTTGGCGGCGCTGTAGGGAGGGTCGGTCTGGGATCCAATCTGGCCGGCGACGGAGGTCAGAAAAAGCATCGATCCGGCTCCCTGTTCGATCAGCCGGGGGGCAAAGGCGTGGGCCGTGTTCACGGCGGCGATGAGGTTGATCTCGATCACCCTTGCCCAGTCGGATGGGGAAAGGTTCCAGAAGGGGAAACCGAACTTTCCGGAACCGGCGCCAATACTGAAGACCACGTGATCCACCTTTTCGCAGCTCTCTGCGAAGGCGAGGACTGATTCATAAGACGTGGCATCGCCGGATGTGAAGCTTCCCGCTGGTCCACCGGCAGGAGGCTCCAGATCAAAGCCATGAACATCGCATTCTTCCTTTTCGAAGGCCTCGGCAATCGCCTTTCCGATGCCACGGGCGGATCCGAGGATGGCGACCGTCTTTCCCTTGAGCTGGAGGTCCATGGAAGGTGAGATGTGTTTGAGAAACGCGGTCTACTTCCTGAACAATTCGACCGAATGGACATCGATGGCCTTTCCTCCAACGATCTTGGGAGCCGTCAGGGTGAGTATGCCATCACCTTTGGTGAGATGAATTGCTCCCAGGCTCAGTGGCTTGAAGTCCTTCACAAAGTAGTGTGAATCCGCGACGCGCTCCTTGGACTTGTCATAGAGAGGTGGATCGAACGCCACCTTCACGGGAGCCTTGTTGGAGGAGGCTCGCTTGATATTTTGGCCGTTGAAGGCGAGCTGGATCGTCGTGCCGACATTCTCATCGGCGCAGGTGTAGTAGACCGTGGCCTCGTAGGTTCCGGTTTCTCCCACATCGACCGTCCATGTGATGGAGTCGCTTTCCTTGGTCCAGTTCTTGAAGAAGGAGTTGTTGGGAGCCTTGGCGCTTCTTTGGATGGTGCCGTGAGGAATCCCATCCCGTGCGGGCAGGGTGGTGGAAGGGGCGTAACCCACGGTGAAAGGGCGGTCCGCGTATTCCTTGCTCAGCTGGTCCATCAGGGCCTTTTGCTCCTTGGCCGCCTTCTTCAGGCGTTGGGTCACATCAGGGTGCATCCCGGATACATCGATGTTTTGTCCACGGTCGTTTGAGATGTCATAGAGATGGCCTTCGCTGTCCAGGCGGAACTGTTCCGTGCGCACGCTGACTCTTCTCCGCCAGAAACTGAAGAGATCCCTCGGTTGCCATTCCTTTTGGTTTCCTGAGAGAAGGGAGACAAAGCTCCGGCCATCCAAGGGTTTCTTCGTCTTTGCCGGGATGCCTGCGAGTTGGGCAAGCGTCGGCAGGAGATCGATGGCGGCGGTGACCTGCGGGATCTTCGTGCCTGCGGGAATGTGTCCGGGCCATCGAATGAAGAATGGAGAACGGAGTCCGCCTTCATCGACGGATCCCTTGCGCCCCTTCATGCCTCCGTTCCAGCGATAGGAATTGGGACCATTGTCAGAGAAGTAGAGGACGATGGTATTGTCCGAGAGATCCAGGGTTGCGAGCTGCTTGAGTATGCGGCCCACGTTCATGTCGATGTTCTCACACATCGCGAGGGCGGCCCTTGTCATCATGATGTCCTCCCGCTTGGGGTCCCGATGGCGCATCCCTGGATCCATGTCCTTGAATTTATCGTAGAACTCGTCATCGATCATCATCGGCGAGTGCGGTGTGTTGTAGGGCAGGTAGCAGAAGAAGGGCTTGTCCTTGTTGGTCCTGATGAAGTCCAACGCGTGATCAGTGAAATCGTCCACCACGTAGCCCTTGCCCCGGACCTTCCTCCCATTGTGATCGAGGGGAGGGCTGAAATAGTGCCCCCAGTGGCCCGAGGTGAATCCATAGTATTCATCGAAGCCGCGGTCATTGGGATGGTAGGGGGACTGGGTTCCGTTGTGCCATTTGCCGAAGGCGCCTGTGGCGTAGCCCGCCGACTTGAAGATGTCGGCGATGGTGGTCTCGTCGGGATTGAGGCGTCCCTGTCCCTCACTGACACCACTGACCCCGGTGCGGGGATGGTAGCGTCCGGTCAGGAATTCAGCGCGGGTTGGCGCGCAGACGGCACAGACGTAGAAGTTCTCCATGGTGACGCCGTCGCGGGCGAGGGAATCGATGTTGGGCGTGGCGAGGTTGGAATTGCCGTTGATGCTGAGGTCGCCCCATCCCTGGTCATCGGTCAGGAAGACCACGACGTTGGGTCGTTGGGCGGCCATTGAGGGCAGGGCGACGGCGCTGAGGAGAAGGAGTGAGATCAGGATCTGAAGGGTTCGCATGATGATTGCGGCTTTGATTCGGGAAAGGGGGCGGTGG
>CAZKNW010000458.1:0-3777 GCA_964554035.1 uncultured Verrucomicrobiota bacterium | reverse complement strand
AGCGAAAAGAACTTCATCCTTCACTACAACTTCCCAAACTACTCCGTGGGCGAAACGGGCCGCATTGCCGGTCCTGGACGTCGGGAAATCGGACATGGCGCCCTTGCGGAGCGCTCTTTGGCCCCTCTGGTTCCTACCGATGAGCTCCCCTACACGATCCGTGTCACCAGCGAGATCATGGAATCCAATGGATCCACCTCGATGGCATCGGTCTGCGGAGGAAGCCTGGCCCTGTTCGACGCGGGGATTCCGATGAAACGCCCTGTTGCAGGTATCAGCATCGGCCTTTGCACCAAGTCGGATGACGACGACAACGTCACCAAGTATGCCCTGCTCACCGACATCATCGGCTGGGAGGACGCCTACTGCGACATGGACTGCAAGATCGCCGGAACCGAGAAAGGCATCACAGGCTTCCAGCTGGACTTGAAGTTGAAGGGCATCACCCACGAGCTCATGGACGAAGCCCTCGACCATGCAAAGCGATCCAGAATGGTGATTCTCGACAAGATGAACGAGACCATCAACGCCCCTCGCGAGGAGATGAGCCGCTATGCCCCCCAGATCACCAAGCTGAAGGTTCCTGTCGACAAGATTGGCGCCCTCATCGGCCCAGGAGGAAAGAACATCAAGCGCCTCGTTGAAGAGTCGGGATGTGAGATCAACATTGAGGATGATGGCACCGTCATCATCTACTCCCTGGGAGCTGAGGGACTTGAGATCGCCAAGACCGAGATTGAGGGTATCACCGCAGTGCCGGAAGTCGGCAAGGTTTATCGCGGTAAAGTGGTGAGCATCAAAGACTTCGGCTGTTTCGTCGAGTTCCTTCCCGGACAGGACGGCCTCTGCCACATCAGTGAACTGGCCAACTTCCGGGTCAAGGCCACCGAGGACATCGTCAAATCCGGCGATGAAATCTGGGTGAAGCTCATCGGCATTGACGAAAAGGGACGTGTGAAGTTGTCCCGCAAGGCCGCAATGGAAGAGCGCAACGAGGAGTCCGACTCCGAGTAGACAAAACCCTGAAGGTGTTTCAAGACTGCGGAGGTTTGTCCTCCGCAGTCTTTTTTAATGAGGCAAGGCACTTGAAAAGCCTTCCCTTCAACCAGTAAGAAAGGCGTCCGTGGCCAATCAACAGACATTGGAAAGACCTGCCAGCTTCGCTGGCCTTGGGCTCCACAGCGGAAACCGTGTCACCATGAAGTTTCTGCCTGCGGAACCCAATACGGGCATCATTTTCAGGCGTGTCGACCTTCAGGGAAGTCCCGAGATCGAGGCCAGCATTGACCACGTCACCGAGACCAATCGCAGCACGACCCTCAGCAAAGGGAACATCAAGCTCCAAACGGTCGAGCACGTCCTTGCCACCTTTTCCGGCTTCGGCATCGACAACGCCATCGTCGAACTGGATGCCAACGAACCCCCCATCGGGGACGGCAGTTCACGCCCCTACTGCAAGATGATTGAATCGGCAGGAATCGTGGCGCAGGCGGAAAACCGGGAATGTTTCGAAGTCACCGAGCCCTTCGAGGCGAAGCAAGGTGAATCACACTACACGGTTCTACCCTACGACGGCTTCAAGATCACCTGCACGAGCTCCGACAAGGCAGGCAGGCATACGGAATTCCTGAGCATCGAGATCAGCCCGGAATCATGGGAAAAGGACATTGCCCATGCCCGGACTTTCTGTTTTTTCGAGGAAATAGAATTCCTAATCAAGAATGGCCTGATCAAGGGCGGGAGCCTCGCGAATGCCATCGTCATCCGTGATGATGCCGTGCTGACAACCGAACCCCTCCGTTACCGCGAGGAGTTTGTCCGCCACAAGATCCTGGACATCATCGGGGACGTCGCGCTGCTCGGCCGACCGATCAAGGGCCACATTGTGGCTGTCCGTCCGGGACATGAGGGCAACGCCGTCCTGACCCGGATGATGAAGGACCGCATGATGAGGCCGGTGATTGCCCAGCAGGCCTTCATTCCTCCGCAGGAACAGAACGACAAGAGCGAGTCTGATAAACCTGCAAAGTCTTCCAAGAGGCTGGAACGACTGGAAACCTTGATGGACGTCACCCAGATCATGCAGGTGATTCCCCATCGCTACCCGATCCTCATGCTCGACCGGGTCGTGAAGATTGACGGCAACAACATCGTTGCCGAAAAGAACGTCACCTTCAACGAACCCCATTTTCAGGGGCATTTTCCCGGCCACCCCATCATGCCAGGGGTGCTTCAACTGGAGGCCATCGCCCAGTTGGCCGGGTTGCTGATGTTCAAGCACCTCGCCAAATCCGGCAAAATCGCCTACTTCATGGCGGCCGACAAGGTCAAGTGGCGCAGGCCGGTCCATCCAGGTGACATCCTCACCATTGATGTCCTTCTTACCCGCTGCAAGGGCAAGATCGGCAAGGCAAAGGGACAGTGCCTCGTCGACGGCGAGCTGGTCAGCGAGGCGGAAGTCACCTTCGTCCTGATGGAACAATAGTCCACGGACCTCAAATGACAGAAATCCATCCCACCGCCATCGTCCATGCCGAAGCCAAGCTTGGCGAAGACTGCCGTATTGGGCCCTACTGCATCATCGGTCCGGAAGTGGAATTGGGAGCCCGATGCCACCTTCATTCCCATGTTGTCATCGATGGAAACACCATTCTTGGAGAGGAAAACGACATTTTTCCTTTCGCATCCATCGGCCTGAAGACTCAGGATCTCAAGTGGAAGGGTGGGACGACCATGACCCGGATCGGAGACCGCAACACCCTTCGGGAGTATGTTACCATCCACAGCGCGACTTCGGATGGCGAGACGACCGAACTGGGTTCTGACAACAATCTTCTCGCTTACACCCACGTGGCCCACAACGTCATTCTGGGCAACCAGATCATCATGTCCAACGCCGCCACCCTCGCCGGGCATGTCACCGTGGAGGACCACGCCATCATCGGCGGGTTGGCGGCGGTCCACCAGTTTTGCAGGGTAGGCAGGAACTCCATCATCGGGGGGTGCTCCAAGGTGGTTCAGGATGTACCTCCCTTCATGACCGTCGATGGCAATCCGGCACAGACCCGGATGCCCAACAAGGAAGGCATGCGAAGGAAGGGTTTTTCGGAAGAGGTGCAGACCACCATCAAGAAGGCCTTCAAGATTCTCTTCAGGGAACGCCTGACCACAACCCGGGCCTTGGAACGGATCCGTGAGGAACTCCCGGAGCTCCCGGAAATCCGGCATCTGGTGGACTTCGTGAAAAAAAGCGAAAGAGGCCTCTGCTGAATCTGGACATCCGGTGTCCCAAATCGGGAATTCACAGTCTTTTTTCTCGACCACGAAAGGCGTCATAACGTATTGCATCCGTTTCGGAAACGGGAATGAATCAAGGCCTGACAACATCTGGGGAAACGCCGGCTCATGACATGGGTCATTGCCACACGTCCACCATGGCAGCCGTTGCACCCTACCCGGGAAGGACGGGAGGATAGACACGCCATGCGCAGTTTTTTCGTCCTTCTCCTTGCCCTAACCCTCTTCCTCCAGCCTTCCGACTGTGCGGCGCAGGGCAATATTTTCAAGCGTGGTGGGGCAGACGGTGAGATCACTGCCTCCGATATCATAGGAGACACGGGCGCCCCTTATGAGAACTATTTCAAGAATCAAAGGGTCGGTGGAACAATCATTAGACCCAAGGTTGGACCAGGGGAAGCCACCGTTCAGGCAATTCCTCAATTTGGATTGGACAACGGTTGGAATGCTCCGTTCCTGAAGCGAGGATTTGATCCAAAC
>CAZKNW010000457.1:0-3800 GCA_964554035.1 uncultured Verrucomicrobiota bacterium | reverse complement strand
CTGCTGGTCAGGATGAAGCTGTGTCCATCCTGGTGCTGCAGTCCTTCACCATTGAGCGTGGTGCGCCCGGCGGTCGCCGCCATGAGGAAGCCCCTCGCCATGATGTCACCACACAACCAGACCTGGTCACCGACGCGCTGCGGACCGAACATCGAGTAGTAGGTGTAGAAGGGAATCATCGGGACCCCAAGGCTGGAGTAGGCGGTGCCGGCCGCGATGAACGAGGACATGGAACCGGCCTCGGTGATGCCTTCCTCAAGGATCTGTCCGTCCTTGGCTTCCTTGTAGTAAAGCAGGGTCTTGCTGTCGACCGGCTCATAGAGCTGGCCCTTCATGGAATAGATGCCGACATCCTTGAAGAGCGCATCCATGCCAAAGGTGCGGGCCTCGTCCGGAATGATCGGGACGATGTTGCGACCGATCTCCTTGTTGCGGATGAGGTTCGCAATGATGCCCACGTAGGCCATGGTCGTTGAAATCTGACGTCCACCGGATCCGGCCAGCTCGCGCTTGAACATGTCGAGCTCGGGGGCGGTGATCTTCTCGTAGTCTTCGAAGCGTGCAGGCAGGTAGCCACCCAGCTTCTTGCGACACTTCATCAGGTACTTGTACTCCTTGCTGTCCTCGGAGGGTCGGTAGAAAGGCGTATCAACAATCTCCTCATCGGAGATCGGGATCTTGAAGCGCTCGCGGAATTCACGAAGCTCCCTCTCGTTGAGCTTCTTCTGGCCGTGGCTGATGTTGCGCCCCTCACCGGCCTCTCCCAGTCCATATCCCTTGATGGTCTTGGCAAGGATGACTGTCGGCTGTCCCTTGTGCCTCATTGCGGCACTGTAGGCGGCAAAGACCTTGCGGGTGTCATGCCCACCACGAAGGAGCTTGTGGATCTCCTCATCCTTCATGTGGCTGACCAGCTTGAGCAGCTCGGGATACTTTCCGAAGAAGTGCTTGCGGGTGTAGCTCCCGGGTTCGACGGAGTATTTCTGGAAGTCGCCATCCACACATTCCTCCATGCGCTGGAGCAGCAGCCCTGAGCTGTCCTTGCGGAAGAGTTCATCCCAGTTGGAGCCCCAGATCACCTTGATGACATTCCATCCGGCACCACGGAAGGCGGACTCCAGCTCCTGGATGATCTTGCCGTTTCCTCGGACGGGTCCGTCCAAGCGCTGCAGGTTGCAGTTCACCACCCAGATCAGGTTGTCGAGCTTCTCCCGGGACGCAAGGGTCAATGCACCCAGGGTCTCCGGCTCATCGGACTCGCCATCACCCGCGAAGCACCACACCTTGGGCTCCTCACCCTTCATGAATCCCCGGGCCTGCATGTAGCGGTTGAAGCGGGCCTGGTAGATCGACATGATCGGACCGAGGCCCATCGACACGGTCGGGAACTGCCAGAAGTTCGGCATCAGGTAGGGATGCGGATAGGAGGAAAGCCCCCCGCCCTCGGTGAGTTCCTGGCGAAAGTTCTGAAGATTCGTCTCCGTCAGGCGCCCCTCGACAAAGGCGCGCGCATACATCCCGGGAGAGGCGTGGCCCTGAAAATAGACCATGTCTCCGACAAAATCCTTGGTCCGGCCGCGGAAGAAATGATTGAAGCCGGTCTCATAAAGCGTGGCCGACGACGCAAAGGTGGAGATGTGTCCCCCCACTCCGCTGACGTTGCGGTTGGCGTTGACGACCATGGCCATCGCATTCCAGCGGATATAGCTCTTTATCTTCACCTCCGACTCGAAGTCACCATCGTATTCCACCTGGTCTTCAGGCTTGATGGTGTTCATGTAGGGGGTGCTGACAACCCGGGGAGTCTGGATACCGCTGCTGGCAAGGTGATCCAGGAACTGTTCGAGGAAGTCGGAGGCGCGCTCCTGACCCTGCTCTTCAAGGGCGACTTCCATCAACTGTTCAAGCGCACCGAAGCGCTTGAGGGCGCGTAGGCGGGCCAAGTTGTCGCCGGCCCCGTTGGAACCGGATGATTTTTGAGATTCCGTGGACAAATTCACTTTAACTGACTCCTGGGATTATGCCTGAATCGCGCGGCAGAAACAGCCTTGTGCGCCGCGTCGGCAAAGCGCGGACCATGGCACCCACGGGCTTTCCAGACAATGTTATTTCTTTTACCAGACCTCTCCGACACGGCCGAACAACTGGCCCTGGAGGAGCTCATTCTTGACCAGATCGGCGATTCCGCAAACCCCGAGGGCTGTCTGCTCCTCTGGGAACAGCGTGAAACCTGCGTCGTCATCGGTCTCGGAAACCGCCTGCATACCGAGGTTCATCCCGACCGTTGCCGGCAGGATGGCGTGCCGATCTACCGTCGGATCAGCGGCGGTGGAGCCGTGGTCCAAGGCCCAGGCTGCCTCAATTACTCGCTTGTCCTCCCCATCGACCACGCTCCCGAACTCCAGTCGGTAACCTCCACCAACCAGTTCATCATGGGGAGGATTTCGGAGTGCCTGACAAAGGCCGAGGACCTCGAAATATCCGTTCGAGGTGATACCGATCTCGTCCACAGGGATCGCAAGGTGGCCGGCAATTCCCAGAAACGCACGCGGAATACCGTGCTTTTCCATGGAACACTGCTACTCGACATGGACCTCGACCTCATTCCCCGTTACCTCCCCATGCCGAGTCGGCAGCCCGACTACCGGGCGGAGCGCGGTCATCTCGATTTCGTGTCCAATCTGCCGATGTCCATGTCGGCCTGCCGCAATGCCATCCGCTCCTGTTGGTGCATCAATGATGAAGCCCCCTCCCCCTCCCCGATCGAGGCGAGCCGGGTTGAAAGCCGTGCCGGAGAACGCTACCGGAACCCGGATTGGACCTCCCGGATCTAAGATTCCGCGGAGAACAGAGAGTTCCGGAAGAAAAGGGGAAGATAGGCATTTGCCTTTCGATGAGCCTCCTGTTAGGGTCCGTCCAAACTTAACTCAATTAAGTAATTAACCGAGAGCACTCATGAAAAAAACCGCTGCACTGATCGTCTCAATCGTAATGGCCGGAATGCTAGTTGGATGCGCTTCCAGCGGCGGATCCGGAAACATCGACGAAATCAAAGCCGCCGCCAACGGTGGTGACCCGGATGCCATGATGAAACTGGGTGACGCCTACATGGCTGGCAAAGGAGTCCCCAAGGATTACACCGAGGCCAAGAAGTGGTACGACAAGGCCACCTCCACCTACGCCAAGTAATCTGATTCCAAGATTCTTTGACCAAGGTGCCCTCCTCGACGGAGGGCGCCTTTTTTTGTGCCCATCCGGCAATTTCGTGCGTTGAAATAGGCAATGGGCATGCTTAGGTTTCCGAACATGGCGTCTGAAGGTCCAAAGGTTTCACTCACTGCCGGCTTGCTCCTGTCGTTGGCTGCCCTGTTCCTTGCACCCACCGCCAACGCCGCCGACTATGAGGATTGTGAGAATCTGTTTCTGACAGGCCAATACCAGGCGGCCTATGAAATGGCGACCAAAGCCATCGAGGATTACGCCTATCAGGAGGAATGGCGACACCTCCTCGTCAAGACCATGATGGTCCAGGGCAGATACCGCGAGGCCCAGGACACGATCGTCAACACCATCTCCCGTTATCCAACCAGTGTTCGCGCGCGGCAGCTTGGATACGATGTGTTTCTTGCAAACGGCAACACAGCGCGCTCCGAATCCCTGCTCAAAGAGATCGACTATCTCGTCGGCAACCGGAGCTGGGCCTACCGGGAGGCGCCCAACCTCGTCTCCATCGCCCGCACCGCCCTCCTTCTCGGCGCCGACCCCAAGAACGTCCTCGATTCCTTCCTGTCACCGGCCAA
>CAZKNW010000456.1:0-3805 GCA_964554035.1 uncultured Verrucomicrobiota bacterium | reverse complement strand
TTTATGTGTTTCCTTCGCCGGATTCTGACTACGATCTTCGATGGGCGCATATCCTTCCCCTTGAAAAGGTGCTGGGATTCGATGCCAAAGACGAAACGGTGGAAAGTTCCCAGATCATCGAGGGATTGGACATGGACATTGTCAGCCATGACATCAGGAAGTTCTTTGGGCTGTTGCTTAAGAAGAACGGGTATGTTCTGGAACAGCTCTATTCGCCCCTGGTAGTCCGGTCGAGTCCTGAACATGAGGAACTCAAGGAGATTGCCAAGGGTTGTATCACGCGTCATCACGTTCATCATTACCTTGGGTTTCTTCAGACCCAATGGAAGCTCTTCCAGAAGGAGTCGCCACCGAGGGTGAAACCGTTGCTTTATGTCTTCCGGGTGATTCTCACAGGAATTCATCTCATGAGGACCGGTGTGGTGAACTCGAATCTTGTTGAGCTGAACGAGGAACTTCGCCTGCCTTACATTCCAGATTTGATCTCTAGAAAACAGGCGGGCGAGAACTCCACCTTGAGCGATTCGGATTTGACCTTGTTTGCCTCGGAAAAGGATCGTCTTGAAATCCTCTTGAAGAAAGCAGGGGAGAATAGCCGTTTACCGGAAAGTCCGTCGGCTCGGCCTGAGTTGGAGGATTTGCTGATCCGGCTTCGATTGGGGAGGGCGGAGGATTGAGGGGATTGCCAAGGGGAAAGAGGTGATGGTAAATCGTTACCACTCCCATGGCTGAGCGATCGCGACTTGAGATCAGGACTGAGGTGGTCACCACACGGATGAGCGGTTCACAGCCGAGGCGTCTCCCCGGGCTGCTTCTTCTGCATCTGGCCAAGGGGCGGACCCGCTGGCAGATCGATGGTTCGGAATTTGATGTCATGGAGGGTGATCTTGTCTGGATCCTTCCCGGGCAGCTTTTCAACGGCATCGAATCCTCGGAGGGCATTCCCATACGGGTGGAGATGATCGAAGCCCTTTCAGGGTCGCGCTCGGATACAATGGTCATTCTGGAGAGGCTTGGTGTTCCGGCTGCTGACGCACCGCTTCTGGAGCAGGCGCTCGTTCTTCCTGAAAGGCAGAAGGTTCATGGGGGAGAGCCGTTGAAGAGCCTTTTTGGCGATCTCGTGAGGAGGGGGCATGGCCGGTCCAGTCTGGAAGTGCTTCATCATCGGGCCGGTCTTCTGAGGTTCCTTACGGGTTTGGCCTGTGGAAACCTGTCGGGAGAGGTGGAGCCCGATGGGTTCCTGTCTGGTTCCGAGAGGCGTGTCGAACGGTTTCTGGAGGAGTTGGAGGCCCGTTGCGAGGACGAATGGAGTCTCGAGCTGATGGCCATCACCGCCGGGCTTAAGCGTTCGAGGTTTGGTCTGATATGCAGGCGGCTCACCGGGGAAAGCCCCATGGTTTTCCTAAACAGGCTGCGCATCCGGAAAGGAAGAAGGATGCTGAGGGAGACTGAGCTGCCCGTGACCCGGGTCGCCTTCGACTGCGGATTCTCCTCCAGTCAGTACTTCGCAAAGATGTTCCGTAGGTTCCAGGGCATGGAGCCTTCCCACTACAGGAAGATCATGAAGGAAGGGGTGAGTGGCCAGGGTGTGCATTACCTCAAGGGGGATTCCGCATGGAGTCAGGCGATGGCGGATCGGGAGATTGGCAAGGGGGATTTTTCTGTGTCCGGGGAAATTGCCCTGGATCGGCTTGGAGGCACCGCCGCTTCCCTTGAATTTGGCGAGGATCGCTTTGGGTTCGATGGCCGGTCTGGTTGTTTCTTTCTGGAGGGTGGCTATTTCGGTGATGCCCGGTTCTTCATGAAATCCTTCGAGGTGATTCACGAAGGCACCCCGTTTCCATTCGAGCTGCGAAGGAAGGGGAGAAGACTGATTATGAAGGTTTCTTCGAAGAAGGTCTTTGAAGTGAAGGATGACCCTACCCGATGGATCGGGGTGGTTGGGCTGCGTCCGCTCAGGAATGGAATCAGGGTTCTCCGATTTCGCATCAATGGCGATCCGGTGCCTCTGGTTCAGCGGGATCTCTAGAGCGTTGGTCATGGTAACGATTTACCACTGGTAGGGTCTTGTTGCCTTCCCACGATGGATGGTTAATCTGCACCATCTTCCCTGTCAGTTCTCGGGTGATCCGTCTTTGCCGGACCATGGTCAGGGAATTCCTGTTCAGAACATGACCCAACGCCTTTCCCATTCCGAACTCCTTCAGCTCAAACGCTGGAACACACCGACCATCTACAATGGATGGGAACAGTTGACAAAGCGCGATCCTGCGGCGGATGCCTTCAACATGGAGGAGACGCGTGACTTCATGCCGCAGATGGGGCCGATGGTGGGTTATGCGGTCACTGTGGTCATCGAACCCAGTTTGCCCCGTCATAAAGAGGAACAGCCGGATGCGTGGTCCAAATATCGCCGTTATGTCGCGGAACTTCCCGGACCCAAGATCGTGGTCGTTCAGGACCTGGACAAGCCGGGGGTGATCGGCTCCTTCTGGGGAGAGGTGAACAGCAACATCCATCGTTCTTTGGGATGTGTGGGCACCATCACGGACGGAGCGATTCGGGATCTGGATGAAATGACCAATGCCGGTTTCAAAGCCATTGCGCGACGACTTTGCGTGGGGCATGCCCACGTGCATCCGGTAAGCTGGGGTGGTGAGGTCGAGGTCTTTGGAAGGAAGGTTTCGCCAGGTGATCTGATCCACGCGGACAAGCACGGTTTCCTTGTGGTGGGACCGGAGGAGCAGGAGGGTTTACTGGAGGCGTCGCGCTTCATGGATGAGAACGAGTGCAGCACGGTGATTCCTGCGGCGCGGGAATGTGCGGGAAAGACGACTGAGGAGATTCTTGATGCGATCAATGGAGCGGGTGCGGAATTCGGTAAACGAGCAAGACAGCGCTTCGGTCGGGAAGGGGAATTTTGAATTGAACCGTGAAGGACATGAAGATCATGAAGAGTAGACTGTTTTCCTTTTTGCTGTTGGCTTGTCTTGTTGGGCTGCCTGCTGGTGCGGCTCCATTCCTTGAGAAGATCGATTTGTTCAAGGTGGGGGACATGGGCTATGCGCGTTTTCACATTCCGGGTGTGCTGGTCACACAAAAGGGAACGATCCTTGCGTGGTGTGAGGCAAGGAAGGATGGGCATGACTGGGATGAGATTGATATCCTTCTACGGCGATCCACCGATGATGGAAAGACATGGAGCAAGGCGGTCAACATCGCGGAAGTGGATGGGCCCAAGGAGAAGAACCCTTTCGCCCTTCGTCTGAGTCGCACGGATCCCAATACGGTGACCTACAACAACCCGGTCCTGATTGCGGATCGGGATGGAACCGTTCACATGGTCTTCTGTCTGGAATACATGCGATGCTTCTATCAGTGCAGCAAGGACGATGGTTTGACCTGGAGCAAGCCGGTGGAGATCACCCATGTCTTTGAAGGTTTCCGGAAGGACTACGACTGGAAGGTCCTCGCCACGGGGCCGAATCACAGCATCCAGTTGAAGAATGGCCGTCTGGTGGTTCCCGTCTGGTTGTCGACGGCGACTGGCGGCAATGCCCATCGCCCCAGCGTGACTGCGACGATCTACAGCGACGACGGAGGGGATACCTGGAAGTCCAGTGAGATTGCGGTGCCGTGCACGGAGGAGTTGATCAATCCGAATGAGACGGTTGCGGTGCAGTTGAAGGATGGGCGGGTCATGCTGAATGTGCGCAATGAATCCAAGGCGCATCGGCGACTTGTGGTGACCAGCCCGGATGGAGCCACGAACTGGAGCAAGCCACGGTTTCAGGAGGATCTTCTG
>CAZKNW010000455.1:0-3817 GCA_964554035.1 uncultured Verrucomicrobiota bacterium | reverse complement strand
TTGGGATTGGAGCCTTCCTCCTCGATGGAGACCTCGAATCCAGCGCGCTTGAGGGCGGCGATGGTCCTCTCATTACAGGCGGTTGCCTCGGTTCCTGAGGAAACCAGTTCCAGCCCTTCGATTCCGTAGTGGGCCGTAGCGAGGTGTGCCAGGGTTTGGGACAACTGGCTTCTTCGTGAGTTGTGTGTGCAGATGAAGTTCGCCACAGCCTTGCCGTCTTCCTTCAGAAGCTTTGCAATCTCATCCGCGATCTGGTTGAGCACGTAGAGTCGCGGCGGTGGAATCTGTCCAAAGCCCCGATTGAGCGTTTCGGTGAGATCCTGAAGGGAGGGAAGGAAGGTTGTCTCGGTGGTGGCCATATCAGCAGCAACCCGATTCAGGTGAGCAGGAGGATGATTCCAGCACGGGGGCAGGGCAGTCGATCGCGCCCTTGGAAAGCCGCTTCATCAGGGACTGATGCCGCTTGAGGTCCTGTTTGAACTCAGGGATCTCCGATCGACAGTCTTGCAGGCACTTCAGGTTCTCCTCAAGGAGGCGGTGTGGCTTCTCCGGAATCTTGTAGATGGTCCAATTGTTGACCCGGCTGGACTCGAGGAGCCCGTTCTTCTTCATGTAGCCCAGATGCTTCGACATCTTGACCTGCGATTCATCCAGGATTTCCTGGAGGTGACAGACGCAAAGGGGACCCTGCCTGAGGAGATTCAGGATCCGGAGACGGGTGGTGTCACAAAAACACTTGTAGATGGCGATGACATCCATGAATTGGAATATTCCAAATAAGGAATATTCCAGTCAAGAAATGTTGTATTTTCAGAGAATGAAAAAGCCGACAACCCTGAGGCTGCCGGCTGTCTCGATGAAATACCGAATGGTGGGAACAATCAGTCGTCCCTACCGTGCATCTGCTGGGAGAGGTAGTTCTCCAGCCCGGTCAACTTGATCAGGTCAAACTGGGATTCCGCCCAGTCAATGCTCTCCTCGGATTCAACCACCATGCGCTCCATCAGGTCGCGGCTGCCGGTGTCGCCCTTTTCCAGGCAGAGCTTCACGCCTTCGTTGTAGGTGGCCACACCCTTGGTCTCCAGTTCCAGGCTGAATTTGATCTGCTCCTCAGGGGTCTTGCCGACCTTGATGGTGTCATAGCGCGCGATCTCGGGAACTCCGTCCAGGTAGAGGATCCTGTCGATGACCTCTTCCGCATGCTTCATCTCCTCGATGGATTCGTCGTAAAAATGCTTCGCCAGCTTGTCCAGTCCCCAGTCCTTGCACATTTTTGCACTGATGAAGTACTGGTTGATGGCGGTCAATTCGATGGTGAGGCCCGCGTTGAGGGCGTCGATGACTTGGTCGTTACCTTTCATGGGGATGAGCTTTTCGGAGTTTTCGATTGATGGCAAATCTTTGATGCAGTTCGCGATAAAATGGAACTGAGACTCGTGTGCAGGAAAGAAGGAACCCTTTCGTGAAACAGTGGAAAGGGTTGGGTTGGGGGGAAATCAGGCAGCTGACTCGCAGGCACACAGGGCCTTGATGCTGTTGCACCCGTAGCAGTAGGTACAGGGGCCGCACTCGGTGGGTTCTCCCTTCAACTGGCGCTCCATCAGACGATGACAGCTTCCACATCCGGCACCAGCACCTGTGCATAGCCGCACCTCGTCAACGGACCTGGCGCCCTTGATCTCAATCGCCTCTGTGACCGCTGACTGACGGACTTCGAGGCAGTGACAGACCAATGGGTCATGCATCTCAGCAGTTCCATTCTTCTGATAGGTCACAATGTCGGCCATGTGTGATCTAGTAGATCGACCATAACGTGCGTACATTCAAGAAAAATAATGATAATGAGTCTCATTAACATGCTGAATCTCCGTGCCAGGTTCTGAAGCCAAGCGCTGAAACAAAAAATTGAACCAAAGAATAAAATTAGAAAAAGCTAACTTTCTTAAATATGGCACACAAAAATATAAAAGATTACAAATTGTGGGTAAGAGGCCTCAACACTGCAGTCCTGGCTGTCTCAATAGGCCTTTTTGGGCTCCCTGAGAATGGATTGGCCGATGACCTGAGGGATCTTGCGACCGATCGTCCTGACGCGACGGAGAGTCCGATCACCGTTGACCGGGGGCATTTTCAATTGGAAACCTCCTTCATCAGCTTCAGCAGGAACGATGATTCGGGAACGCGCACGGATACCCTTGGGATATTCGAGAGCAACCTGAAGTATGGTTTGATCCACAACACCGACCTTCAGCTTGTGATGACTCCCTACGTCAAGGAGGTGGAAACAACCGCAGGAGTGAAAAGCAAGAAGGAGGGAGCCAGTGACCTGCAGGTCCGGGTGAAACACAACCTTTGGGGCAATGATGAAGGCAGCACGGCCTTTGGCTTGATGCCCCATTTCAAGATCCCCACCGGCACCTCGATCAGCAATGATGAATGGGAATATGGCCTCATTACGCCCTTTTCCTGGGATGTGGGTGAGCGTTGGGGCATCGGGATGCAAGGGGAGATCAACAGGGTCTTTGACGAAACTGACGGAAAGAATGACTGGGAGCTTTCCCATACCCTTGTCGTCGGGTTTGAACTGACCCAGCAACTGGGTGCCTACCTTGAGTATCTGGGAGTCTCGGGGGACCAGCCTTACGACTCCTATTTCAGCGGGGGATTCACCTTTGCCCTGAGGGATCAGATCCAGCTGGATGCCGGAACCCTGGTGGGATTGAACGACGAAGCAGAGGATTTGACCGTTTTCGGTGGGTTCAGCTGGAAATTCTGACCGACACGGAATTCCTGAAAACCCGTTGACTGTCCGATGGGCATTTCATTTAATCCTTCCTGTTTCCCGGAAACAAAATCATCTCAACCCAAAACCATACTAGTATTCTATGTCTAAAATTGTTCCTTTGATCAGCTCTGGAACCGCAGGCCCACTCGGCGTGCTTCACCTCCCTCGTCTCTGGCAGAAGCTCTCCCTTGAAGCGGCCGGCAAGCTAGCTGACGGCTACCCAGGAGCCGGAGCCGGATATGATCAAATGGTCATCGACGGCATCGGTCTGAACCGTGACGAAGTCATCGCCTACGTTTCCGGTGAGAAGCCGAACTACCCTACCTTCGAGGCATGGGTGAAGAGCAAGGCCACCAAGCTCGATGAGGCCTCCGTGACCGCGTTGAACGACGCCATCATCGGCTATAACCATGATGACGACACCCGCAAGTCCATTCTCGGTGCTGCAAACATCGCTGATGACGATGCCGCTCCCAAGGATGCCATCAACCTGAACAACCTGGACGACTGGCAGGAGTTCTTCGATGCCGAGATCAAGGCGTAAGCCTTCAGGTCCATTGATCTCAGGAAAGCCCTTGGGGTTGTCTTGATAGAAAAGTGGTCCGATTCACATCGGATTCTACACCCCCCCGTAGAATCGCTTGTCAAAGCGATCACTTCTTTATCCTCCTACTCTTGAATCTGTGGCATTTCAGAAAAGTCCCGGTGCGAGTGATCGCACCGGGGCTTCTTGTTTTCTGAATTGTGGATGGACGTGGATGACGTTGGATTCTCTGTTGTGCCGGACGTTTGTCCCGGTCATCATCGGCCCATGAATCCCTCTGTTGATACAGGTATTGTGACACGCCGCGACTGTCTGAAATCCCTCTTTGTCAGTGCGAGTGCCATTGGTTTTGGTGCTCCGTTTCTGGGCTTCTCAGATGAATCCGATGTGCTTACCCGGGCCGGGCTGAAGCTTGCGGTGCAGCAGTACACCTTCAACCGTCAGTTGCGGTCAGGTGAGCTGAAGATCGAGGACTATCCCAGGACGGT
>CAZKNW010000454.1:0-3823 GCA_964554035.1 uncultured Verrucomicrobiota bacterium | reverse complement strand
TCGGGGGAGTCTTTTCCACCGGGGGCTCATCCATTGTCTTCTTGACCGGATCGGCCTGTGCCATCTGGATCACGGGTGGTTTGGGGGAAGGGGGCTGGATTCCGACCTGGGTTTCGTTGGTGCTGGTGGAGGTGGGACGGGTGAGCGAAGCCAGCTTGGGAGGTTCAGGTTTTTCGACCGGTGGCTTCTCCACAGGAGTGGCTGTTGGGGGTGGGGCATTGGTGGTGGGTGGAACCGATGTCCTGGAATCGATGGCAGTGAATTTGGGTCCTTGTGGCTCGGGAGGATTCAGTTCCCGGTAGAGATCCGCCACCACGGCTTCGACCAGGGAGGCCCGTGCAGGCTTGGGCTGAATCATCAGGTATTCCCGATAGAGTTCGAGCGCCTGTGGCTTGTTGCCAACGTGACGATGCGAAAGGATGGCGAGGTTCAGGAGGGCATCACTGTTGTTCTTGTCGCTGGCGAGGGAGGCCTCGAAGAAGCGGGCCGCCTCCTGGTACTCCTTCAACTGCATCTGGACGAGACCAAGACCGTTGAGGACGGCCGTATCCTTCGGGTTGAGCTTGTAGGCCCGGGCGTAGGTCTGGCCGGCATTCCTCCACTGGCTGGACTTGAGTTGGGCCGTGCCCAGGAGGAGAAGGGCCTCGATGGAGGAGTCCCGATCTCGGACATAGTAGGTGAGTTGATGGGCGGCATCTTCAAACTGGTTTACTTCCAGGTAGAGACAGCCAAGGTTATAGCGGGCCGCCGAAAGCTCGTAGTCCATCTCGAGGGCCTTCCGGTAGGCCTTCTCCGCCTGGTCCGCCTTCCGGGCACCGTGATAGGCGAGCCCCAGATGATTCCATGCCTGGGGATTGTCCGGGAGAAGGGTCACCGCCTCGGTCAGCTTCTCGATGGCCCGTTCCCATTTCCCGGTCTGGATGTAACGTTCCCCCTCAAGAAGGGCCTTGGGTCCGGGCGGGGTGCATCCGGTCAATCCCAGAAGCACCATCAAGGCAGAGAACAACAGGGCTCGGGCGGTGCTTTTTCTGGAAATGGCCAGCATGAACTTCCGCTGATACCCTTCGACCCACCCCGTGTCAAGAAACCCGGGTTGCCAGCGCTATTTGAATGAATCATGATGATCGCCTGTCAGTGAAAGCCATGTACCGAACCACGACACTGCTCCAGCTCGCAGCCTTGCTGCTTTTCCAGCTGATGCATCCGGTGTCTGCCGCGGACGGGGAAGGAGGGGGCAAGCGTCCTGTTGTGGTCCGGGTCAAGCACCCGGGGGCCGTGGATGCCTTCGTTCCCTCGCCGTCCATCATCCGCCAGATGGTGCGGAAGGGTTTAGGCAACCTGACCGGAGTCGATGATCCAAAGGTCGCATGGAAGGCCTTGATCAAGGAGGACGACGTGGTGGGAATCAAGGTCTTCAGCCGCCCGGGAGCCACCAGTGGCACGCGGTTGCCGGTCGTGGCCGCCGTGATCGAAGAGTTGCTAGAGGCGGGTGTGCCCTCCTCAAGGATCATCATCTGGGACAAGCGTCTTACCGACCTCCAGCTGGCTGGTTTCCTGGAATTGAAGGAACGCTACGGAGTGGATGTGGTTGGCAGTGCCGACCAGGGATATGACGAGGAGTATTCCTATGAGACCTCCCTGATCGGCAGTCTTGTCTGGGGGGACCTGGAATTTGGCAGGAAGGGTGACGGCATCGGGAAGCGTTCCTACGTCTCGAAGCTCCTTACGGACAGGATCACGCGAATCATCAGCATTGTTCCCATGCTCAATCACCACCAGGCCTCCGTGACCGGGCACCTCTACAGTCTTGCCATGGGCAGTGTGGACAATACCTTTCGATTCCAGACGAGTACCGAGCACCTCAATGTGGCGGTGCCGGAAATTTTTGCGATGCCCGAACTCTATGACCGGGTTTCCCTCGTGATCGAGGATGCGCTGATCTGCCAGTATGAGGGGGAAAAGCTGAGTCTTCTGCACTACTCCAACGTGCTGAACGAGCTCTGGTTCAGTTTTGATCCTGTCGCACTGGATACGACGGCCATCAGCGTGATGAATGAGCAGCGTCGGAAGGCCGAGGCTCCCATCCCCTCGGTGAACCGGATGCTTTACGACAACGCCGCCCTCATGAAGCTGGGTGTGGCTGAGGAATCGGGCAAGGAGATCCGCAGGGTTGAATTGGACTGAACGTGGCCTTTGCCGCGGGAGAGGTTCATGCACGCCGGTCGTTTCCTCCGACGCCATAGATGTCGTCGTCGGTCCTGTCTTCCACCGGCAGGTCCACATGGAGCTTGAGGAATTCCACGAATCGGGTTGCGCTCTCCAGCGATGTGAAATGGTTCAGGACGAGGCTATGTTGGATGCCATTGGGATCGGGGCGGGACTCCAGCTGGATTGAGATTTGGGTTCCTGGTCCCGAATAGCGGGTCGAGTATTCGTTGGTTCTCCGGTTTTCCTGTCGTTCCATGCTCTTGTAGCTGCCTGTCATCGATATCCTGGAGAATTCTGCTATTGGTGTTTCGCTGATCGGGACCAAGGCCCATATCAGTCCCCAAGACTGCCTGATTGCCTGGTTGTCCTTGTCGAGCACAGTCGTCTTTCGAAAGGTGAGACCCGCCACTGCCGTGATACCAAGCGTGATGACTGCAGGTATTGGAAGAAGGGCATCCCCTTGCTGGGCTGTCAGGTTGTTGGTGAGGAGAACAAGGAACATGATCATCAGGGCGAACCCAAGACCGTTGACAGCCAGGTTGTCGGAACGAAGAAAAACGGAACGGATCCTGTTGTTTTTCTGGGCGGTCATCCTGGATCAAAAAGTGGGCACCCGGCTGGAACCTTCTACAATGTTGGAGCCCTATCGGAAGCGTTTCACCTCGTGCAGGAGCTTGCCATGTTCATCAAGGAAGTTGAACTCCGTGAGCGCAGGCTGGTCACCTCGGGCTGGCGAAACCTTGACCTCAAGGAAGCCGCCTGATGGTTCGCGCGAGGTGTAGGGCTGCTTCACCCTTCCTTCGGGGTCTGTGCTGTTGCGGGTGCCTGGCGAAACACCCATCCTCGAGTTGGCATCCACGAGCGCCCCGCAGGAATACTCCTCAAATCCCGAGGGATGGATTGACTGGTACTGCCAGTGCCGATCGCCGCAGATGAGGTAAAGCCCCTTCTCGAGGAAACCGTTTTCGCGGGCCCACGCGAAGAAGGCATTCCCCTCATGACGGAATCCACCGATGTTGGTGTGGTTGTCCTTCTTGCCCTTTCCGTCCGGGCCGACCATGGGTGTCGGAGTGATGATGAACTTGAAGGTGGCATCCGAGCCAAGCAGGGTTTCCTTGAGCCATTGCTTCTGCTGCTTGCCCCATATGGTCTTGTCGGGTCCGTCGGGAGACCGGTTTGGGCTCCGGTAGTCCCTGCCTTCCAGCAGCCAGATCTGGACCTCCCTCGAGATCCTGTGCGTGCGGTAGGTGGGGGACTGGTCGTCTCCGGGAGGAACGATGGGGACCTGCTCTCGAAAGATCGCAATCCCGGTATCACTCAGAGGAAGCTTGGACCCTGTATTGTCGTTGTCGTTGTATCGATGGTCGTGGTCGTCCTTCTCCCAGTAGGTGGGCACCTTGGCGAAGAGCTCGACGAAGCGCGGCTGGACGAACTGTTCATGCCACTTCTTCCTCATCTCGGGAATGGTGGTGGCACGGGTCTGGACGGGGTGGTCATAGTAGATGTTGTCCCCGGTCCCCACGAAGAAGTCGGGATCCCTTGCCAGCATGGAGGCGAGTGCCGGAAATCCCTGGGCCTTGTCGGCACCCGTGTAGGCCTTTTTCCCGTCGCCCTT
>CAZKNW010000453.1:0-3829 GCA_964554035.1 uncultured Verrucomicrobiota bacterium | reverse complement strand
TAGCGAAGTAGCCGCTCTCGCCAGAGGGTGGTTTTTGACCATGAAGGGCATGAAGATTCATGAAGTGGAATCATATCGTCTCTTCAATCACTTCATGTCCTTCATCGTGAATAACGCGCGGACCACCTTTGGGCAAAGGCGGCTACGGTGTATCGGGCCGGTGAATCAGAATCTGCTCGATCTGGATGGTTCCACTACGAGGGATGATCTCGAGGGTGTGCTTCCCGTTCGTGAGTTGCTGAACCAAGGTGGTCTGGCCACTGGGATTCTTTTCATCAGCACTTTTACAATGCCATTGATCCAGGGAACGGTTGATTGTTTTCCATGTGACGTTGAAGGGAGTCGGAATGGGTTTCTTCCGGATCCGTATCGCATCGGCGAAGGTGATCATCCTGGGATCGATCTGGAGGATTCCGTTGTCGGATTGAAAGATATCTGACTGATCGCCTTTGCCCTGGAACCCACTGACGGATCCCTTGACGGAGTAGTTGTAGGTTCGTCCGTTGTTGCTCACGGAATGGGCGGTCAGGGTCCAGGTTTCCTTCTCTGGAAGTCCCATCAGGCCGACACGCATGATGGCAGGTCGGTAGTCAATCGGACTGGATGAGGGCAGGGTGGCGGACCAGGTCTCAGGAATCTCAGAGGGGCGTTTTCCATCGATGTGTATGTCCGCGATTCCATCGCCACCGAAATGGATCACGTCCACGCGCGTTCCCTCAAACTCGATCTTCAATGACTTTCCAGTGCTGCCATTTTCCAGACCCTTGCTGGTCGGATTCCAGTCTTTTGGATCGAACACCACCTTGCCGAGCTTGCCCTTGGTCTCGCTCGCCAGATCGATGCGGGTGATTCGTTCTTCCCATTCCTTCGGATCGGCAGGGTGTGCTTGAAAGTGCCGCGCCTGGAGCACCCCCCAGAGTTCACCGCCATGATCGTTGTGATGGACATTGTCCTTGAGTAGATCCGGAGCGGTGAGGTCATGCATCTTAAGGTAGCGTCTCCAATCCCCACGGATTTCAACCAGTTCGGATTGATACTTCCGGCCAAGATCCCGTCGAAGTTGGGATGCCTGGTCCTTCTGCCTGGTTCGGGCCTCGTCGTAGTTGTCGAGGTGGTGTGTGACGACCATCAGTTCTGCCGTTGTGAACTGGTGGATGTTCTTGATGATCTCCTCGTAGGTCCCATCGCTTTCGCCGCCATAGACATGGAAGACGACGAGATCAGGTTGTTCCGGTATCAACGTATGAAACATCGTGTGGACACTCCTCGGCGCCTGGTAGCCGCCGATGGCCGGGTTCAGGACTTCCATCTGGGCATGGGGGTATTCGCTGCGCAGCTTGGATTCAATAATCCTCCGTGAGTAGTTCTGACGCGTGATCGATTGACCGTAGAAGAGGATCTTCACCTTGTTGGGGCGTTCTGCCGTGCTGGTCGCCAAAAGATGCATGGTGCGCGGAATCCGCTTTCCATAATCGATTTTTGGATCGGGAGGAGGAACATTGCGAACTTCCTTGAAGTCATAACCGGGTGCGATGGAGGAAGCGGGCTCGGCAATGAGGGATCCGGCTAGGAATGTGAAAGCGAGGAGAGAGGCAATCCGTTTCATGATGGGAATGACCCAGCTTAGGATCGATGGACCGGCTTTGAAATCAAGAAGGCCCAACTTCTGGCGAAGGTATCTAGGTAGCTGCACTCGCCCGGGTGTGGGATTGAACCATGAAGGACATGAGCTGTCATGAAGGGAGAAGAAGCTCTTGCTTCAAGCTCTTCATGTCCTTGATGGTGAAAAATCGGGCCAGGAGCCACCTTTTGGCAGAGGCGGCTACATCAATGCGCGGAGGTAATCCGCCGTTTGTCTCGCTGCATCGACAGGGGAACTTCCGTCCTCGGGAGCCGATTGATGAACCGTCATGATGCCGTCGTAACCTGCCTGTTTCAGGCCCTGAAAGACGGACGGGAACTGGATGCCACCGGGTTCAGGAATTCCGATGATGTCGAAGCTGATGGGACCGTGGGTCCATGTTTCGAGTGTTAGAGCACCGTCGGGATTCAATCTCTGGTTCTGCAGGTAGACATTGCGTATCCAGGGAGCGAGCCGGCCGATGGTGGCTGGGCCATAATCCTGGCGGCATTCCTCAAGGTTGGCCGCCTCGAAGATCAGTCCAAAATTGGTCCGGTCGATCTGCATCAGCCGTCGCTCGATCTCCTCGACTGTCTCGAAGAGGCTTTGGACATGGCACTGGTGGACGAGGGTGATGTCGCGTTCGATGGCAATGTCGGCCGCCCTTTGTGCCGCGGCGATGTCCTCCTCCTTCTTGATGCACACCCGGATGAGGGGGGCACCCAGTTCCTCGGCCAGGTTCAGGTAAGGGGTGATGTTGCGCAGGCAGTCGGGGCCCGTGTCGTTGTTGTAAACAATGTCGAAGTCGCCTGAAATCATGGTGACCTTGAGTCCATGTTCTTCAAGGGTGGTCTTGGCCTTGGTGACTTCCTCCTGAGGAGTGTGAATGCCGATCTGGGAGGCACGCATGCAAATGCCCTCGTAGCCGGCATCAACAGCAAGACGACAGAGTTCAGGGAAGGACATGATGGCTTCCTCCTTGGAAAGGAAGCCTTCGGCAATTCGGCAGGATACAGAGAGTTGCATGGTTCTGTTCTTCAGGAGGATTGGCCCTTCAACATCCGGATGAATTCCTTCACCACTACTGTGTTTTCAGCATAGCCACGGCCGGTGACCAGCAATCCATCAATAACGACATCTTCATCCACATAGGTCGCGCCACCCTGTTCAGCGTCCATGGCGCACTTGGGCACGGTGGTGACGCGCTTTCCGTGGGTGGTGTTTGAGGCTGTCAGGATTTCAATGCCGTGACAGATGCAGGCGATCGGTTTTCCAGCTTCCCAGATCTCGCGGATGCAACGTTGCAGGTCCTTGTCATAGCGGATGTATTCCGGTGCGCGACCTCCCGAGATGAAGGCTCCGGCGTAGTCTTCCGACTTGAGGTCCCGAAAGGCGATATCTGCCTTGAGGTGATAGCCGGGACGTTCCTGGGTGATGTCCCATGGGACGTTTGGATTCGGAGGGATCTCGTGCAGAACCGTGTGATAGAGCCTTGCCTCGGGACCCGCGATCACGACCTCGTAGTCATCTTCCGGCAGGCGATAGTAGGGATAGAACGTATCGAGTGCCTCCGTGGCATCTCCAATGGGCATCAGGATCTTGGACATTGGTGAATCGTTTTGTGTGGAATGGTTAGGCCCCCGAATCTGACTCTTGTGGAGTGGAAGTTCCATTCCCCTTTTGCATGAAATGGCCGATCAAAGCCCCCAACAGAACGATGGTGCTGGTCCCGAGGATGATCGTCATGAAGGAGTGTAGTGGATTCGCCATTCCGGACATGGCCTCGGGCCAGAGGTCGGTTTTGGAAAGAGAGAGCCAGAGGATGAGGAGGCAGCCGATCACGACCGAAACCACGGCGTGGGGATTGCGGGCCTTCTTGGATATGATCCCAAGGAGAAACAGCCCGAGCATGCCTCCCGTGAAGATGCCCTGCAGATTCCACCATGCATCCAGCGCGCTTTTGACGCGCAGCATGGCCAATGCCGTCACTGTCCCTGCGAGTCCTACGATCAGCGTGGCCCGATGGAGAACGCGCATGGCTTCGCGGTCGTCGGCCTCAGGCCGCAGATAGCGTTTGTGAATATCGCAGAGGTAAAGCGTGGCGGCGCTGTTCAGGCTCGTGTCCATGCTGCTCATGGCCGCGGCGAAGATGGCGGCGATCAACAGTGCGGCCATGCTCCATGGTAGCTTGTTGACGATGAAGTGGGG
>CAZKNW010000452.1:0-3835 GCA_964554035.1 uncultured Verrucomicrobiota bacterium | reverse complement strand
AGGTTGGCACCTTTGCCCCCTAGAAGGGACTTCATGCTTCCGTTTCCATCGGCCTTGCTGTTGCCGAATGTGTAGACGTATTTAGTAGCTTTCGCTTTGCTTGCCATTTGAGTTTGGGTTTGGTTGATCCAATGCAGACACGCTTTTCAGGCGCGCCGGGTAGAACGGGCGGGGAGCCTAACAACCAGACGGAGGCCGTCAATGTTAGTTGAAAGGAAAAGAAAGGGAATTGGTACCCCCGGTAGGACTTGAACCTACAACCAAATGATTAAGAGTCATCTGCTCTACCATTGAGCTACGGAGGCACCCGTGAAGGGCGAGGACCATATTCAATTCCTTCCGGGTGTCAACAGGGGACTCCAAAAAAGTTTTACCCCTTTGGGAGAAGTCCGGATGCTGTGGGTATGGCCATGAAATCGACATGAATGAGGGAAGTTCACTCCGGAAGGCATACCGCTTGATGCTGGACCACTACGGGCACCAGAAATGGTGGCCGGCAGATTCCCCTTTTGAAGTGTGTATTGGCGCGATCCTTACCCAGAACACCGCGTGGAGCAATGTCACCAAGGCCATCGAAAACTTGAAGCGAAACAATGTCCTTGCCCCGTCAAAACTCTATGCCTTGGATGAGGATGTTCTGGCCAGGTTGATCCGGCCTTCCGGCTACTACAACATCAAGGCCACCAGAATCCGGAATTTCCTGAAGGTGCTGCTCATCGACTATCATGGAGACCTGGGCGCCATGTTGCGTGGCCCAACGCTCCAGGTCCGCAATCGGATACTGGCCATCAAGGGCGTCGGCAAGGAAACGGCCGACTGCATCCTGCTTTACGCCGGAACCCAGCCCAGTTTCGTTGTTGATGCCTATACCCTTAGGATCTTCTCCCGTCATGGATGGTGTGAGGACTCGGCCTCCTATGACACACTGCAATCCATCTGCTCAGCGAAACTGGGGCACCGCGACCCTGAAATCCGTATTGATCTTTGGCGGGATTTTCACGCCCAGTTGGTGAACGTCGGCAAGGATTTTTGCCGCCCCCGCGATCCGAGGTGTAATAACTGCCCGCTGCGGCCGCTCCTTCCGGTTGCCTGCCGAAGATCCACCTAGAAATGAGAAAGGCCCGCGGGATGATCCCGCGGGCCCATGTCAGGCCGGACCAGCAACCGGCCCAACTTCTCTGCTCTGACCAAATTCTTTAGTGCCCTGATTTCTCGGCACGAGTGATGGCGAGTCTGAAGACAAGGAACGCTGTTACTGGAATGCAGGCGGCACAAGCGGCGATAATAAGTGGGAGTATGTTCATGGTCTGTTCTTTCGTTTGCTTAACCTGAATTGAGTCTCGTCGCCCACGGTTTTCCTGACTCTCCCCTTACTGCCAAGAACTCACCCTTTTTTGGTTGCTCAAACACGGCCAAGCCACTAATCCCGCGTCCACGCTTGGAGAGGAGAACCATATGACCAGGGAAGCTTTCGAGACCTACATCGACAAACTGACCGCCAAGGCAGCAGAACGGCCGAAAGCCTACACCCGGTGGTGCACCCTGCTGGTTGCACTGGGTTATTCGTACCTTGGGCTGGTCTTCCTCTTTTCCTTTGCTTCTCTGATTGCGGTCATCGCCCTTGTCATCTTCAAACCCAACTATGCGACACTCAAGATTGCCCTGGTGCTTGGCGCGGTTGCAGGTGGCCTCGCGTGGAGCATCTTCAGGGGGATCTGGGTCCGACTCTCGCCCCCTGTAGGCATTGAGATCAAGAGAGACCAGGCACCTGAACTTTTTGAAGTCATAGCCGAAATTCAGTCAGCGCTGGACTCACAGCCCTTCCACAAGGTTCTGCTGGTCAATGAATTCAATGCAAGTGTGGTGCAGATTCCGAGGCTGGGGATCCTGGGCTGGAACCGGAACTACCTGATGATCGGAATTCCCTTGATGTTCGGACTGAGTCCGGAGGAGTTCAAATCGGTGCTGGCACATGAATTTGGCCATCTGTCCAAGAACCATTCGAGCTTCAGCGCATGGATCTACAGGGTGAGGGCTTCATGGTATCGGGTCATCGCCTTTCTTGAGAAGGGGGATAGTGGAGGGGGCTGGGCATTGAACCCTTTCCTGAACTGGTATTGGCCCAAGTTCAGCGCTGCTTCCTTCGTCCTCGCCCGTCAAAACGAATACGAGGCGGATCGATGTGCCGTCGAAATGACCTCGGCCGAGGATGCGGCCCGTGCCCTGATCCGTGTCCATCTCCTGGGTCCACTCCTTCAGGAGGAATTCTGGCCCAACATCTACAAGTCTGCCAATCAGAGCGCTTCTCCACCAGAAGACCTTCTGGCGCAACAGCGTGACCTTTTGCTCGCTCCTCTCCCGCCTAAGGCTGGCAAATGGATGGAGGAGGCATTCAAGCGCTTGACCGACAATTCAGACACCCATCCCTGTCTCAAGGATCGGCTGGCAGCTTTTGACCAACTTCCTCCCAAGCTGGAAACGGGCGACATTCCTCATCCTCCGGCTCCGCCTGGAGCAACCGCCTTTGATGCCTTCCTATCACAGTCGGGAAACGCCCTGGCGGAACAGATGAGCAAGGATTGGCACCACAATATGCTCGAGCCATGGAAGCAACGGCATGAAGCCATGTCCAAACTCCAGCAGGAACTGGATGGACTGGATGTCGAGGATGAGAGCTCTCGATCCGAGACACTCTGGAAGATCCTCAAGATCAAGGTTGAACTCAATGGTCTTAATGCCGCCCTTATGGAACTGGACGAGCTTCTGGAAATGGATCCTACCCACCCCCAGGCGACGCTCCTTAAGGCTCAGCACCTTCTATCGGAAGGTGATCCGGCAGGGCTGCAGCTCGCTGAATCGGCAATCGAGCTGGACGACGCCCTGACTCAGCCAACGCTTGAGATGATGTATCACTTTCACTGCTCCCGGGGGGAGAAGGAGGCCATGGGGCGGGTTGCGGATCGATTGGAAGCCTTTGATACCATTCGCGAAAAGGCGGGCGCGGAGCGATCCCATACCTCACGTGATGACACCTTTCTTCCTCATGGACTGGGCGAATCCGAACTTCGGGAGTGCCTTCATGTTCTAAAACACAAATCCGTCGCAGAGGTTCTTCTCGCGAGAAAGGAGGTCCAGTTCCTTCCGAAGAGTCCTTGTTTCATTGTTGGTCTCTGGATCAAATATGGATTGATGACCACTCGTGAAACGGTCAGGGAAAAGGTGTTCGACCATGTGTTTGAGAACCTTGAGTTGCCTGGAAACTACTTGGTGATCATTAATGAGGAAGGCAACAAGCCCATCTACAAAGCGGTCAAGAAGGCCCTTCCAGAAGCGGTCATCTGGAGCGACAGCCGAAAATAGCTGTCGGTTTGGACTGCTTTTCATTTCAAAAAGAATTGTCAGCAACGGGCGCCTCTCGGCAAGCTCTTGGGCTTTATGCAAAAGGTTCACATAGGACTGATCGGCGGCGGAACCGTGGGTGGGGGTGTGGTCAATACGCTCAGAAAGAACGGGCAATTGATCACTTCCCGCACCGGCGTTTCCCTCCAAATTCGCGCCGTTGCCGTTCGTGACCCGCGAAAAAAGAGGAACGTCAAGATCTCCCCTTCCATTATCACTGACGATTGGCAGTCTGTGGTGCAGGACCCCAAGATTTCGATTATTGCGGAACTCATGGGCGGCACCACTCTTGCAAAGCGGGTGGTGATGGCTGCGCTGAAGCAGGGGAAAGCGGTGGTGACCGCCAACAAGGCTCTCCTTGCTGAGCATGGCCCTACCCTGTTTGCCCTCGCCCGGAAACATGGGGCCAACATTTATTACGAAGCCGCCGTTGCCG
>CAZKNW010000451.1:0-3844 GCA_964554035.1 uncultured Verrucomicrobiota bacterium | reverse complement strand
CGCCTACAGCGCTCATTGTTGTTTTGGGCATGAAACCCAGGGCTTCACCCTGGGCTGGAGTTGAGTCGGGCCGTTGGCCCGGAAGTGAAGGGATCCAGATGAATCCAAGCACCAACGTTGCGATCAGTTCCCGCCGTAACAATCGGCGAGCCAAACCTAATGGTTCCGCACCAAACGTTTAGACATACAAAAAGGCACCAAAGGTGCGTCTCATGTGTAGCCTAGGGTGAAGCCCTAGGACTTAGGGCCTAACATTCTCAAGAGGGCTGAAGGCCCGCCTCATCCTTTCCTTTGATTTCCTTGGTGGGAGTTGAGAGGCTTCCGGGTAATCCACCCATGAAGGTCCTACACTCCTTTCTTGTTTTCCTCTTGCTGGGCGCAACCCTCGATGCCGCTCCCTTTCTTGTTCGCGATGGACAGCCCCAAGCCGAGATCCTTGTTGGCGAAAAGCCGTTGAGGTCGGTCCGGTTGGCGGCGGCGGAGTTTCAGGAATCGATCGAGAAGATCTCGGGAGCGCGACTGCCGATCCGGTTCAGCAGCAAGGGGGATCTACCGGTAAAGGTCTACATCGGTGAGAGCGATTTCACCCGACGCCAGGGGATCAGCACGGACGACTTGAAGTACGGTGCCTATCGAATCAAGACGGGTGGCGACTGGATGGTGTTGGTGGGACAGGATACCGAGTTTGTCCCGCATGAGCCTTGGGCGAAGAGCAACAATGATCGGGTGAAGAATCTCCAGGCCGCATGGGAGAAGGCGTCCGGCACTCCCTATGGTGCTCCCAATGGAGGCATGTACAAGGAACGGGGACGCCTGCCAGCCAAGACCGGACTCCCGGATGATGTGGAGGTCGGCCGTAATGATCGTTTCGATTTTTGGGCCTACGACGAGCGTGGATCCTTCAACGCCGTTTGTGGCTTCCTGAGAACGCTGGGCATGCGCTGGTATCTTCCTGGGGAACTGGGTGAGGTGGTGCCGTCGATGCGTAGCATTCCATTGCCACCCATGGATGAGGTGGTCAGGCCGGACTTTGAGGTGAGGCAGTTCAGTGGTCGTTTCGCCACGCTGGATGAGGAAACCCTGAAGTGGACCCTGCGCCTTGGCGTGCGAAGTCTCTACGGCCTGATGATCGCCCATGGCATGGATACCATGACGCATCCCGATGTCTTGAAGTCGATGCATCCGGACTGGTTTGCCCTCTACGGCGGCAAGCGGGACACCGAGACCGGAAAACGCCTCAACCACCTTTGCTATTCCAATGAGGAACTCTTCCGCGAAACGGTCCGCTGGGCGCGGGCTCAGTTTGATGTCTACGACTACGAGTCGGTCTCCATCATGCCTCCGGATGCGTATATCGCCATCTGCCAATGTGCCCTGTGCGAGGGCAAGGAGATCGCCGAGATGGGTGCGCGTGGAAAGCTTTCCAATCACGTCTGGGACTTTGTGAACCGCGTGGCCAGGGAGGTCGGAAAGACGCATCCCGGCAAGAAGATCGTCTGCTGCGCCTACGGTGCGAACACGCAGCCTCCCACGAACATCGACAAGCTGGAACCCAACGTCCAGGTCGTCATCGTGGGCGGACGCCGTCCGCGCAACAGTCAGCCGGAGCAACGCGAGGAGATCCGCAAGCTGCGGGAGGGATGGATCGAAAAGACCACCAACCCGATTATGATCTTTGAAAACTATCCCTTTACCGCCCGCGGAACCTACCTGCCTGCCTTTGTGGCGCGGACCATCGGGGATAGCATCAACGCCACCAAGGGAGTGTCACGGGGAGAGGATATCTGGTTGAGCTACCCGAGGAAGTTGGATGATCCAGCCATCGGCTTTGATCACTTCCAGGTCTATTTCACCGCCCGCATGTGGTGGGGAGGAAAGGAAGCCAATGCCGAAGGGCTGCTGGAGGAGTATTGCCAGCTCTTCTATGGCGCGGCTGGTTCGCGGATGAAGGCCTTCTTCGACTACTGCGAGCTGAACTATCAGGCGATGGACGACAGCAAGGAGAAGGTGGACAAGGCGCTTGCGCTGTTTACCTCCGCAAAGCAGGCCGTTCCGGGTGATTCCATTCACGGGCAAAGACTGGGCTTGATCGACAGGTTCCTCGACGCGCTTCGCAGCAAGGCGGAACAACTCGGCCAGAAGCGAGGGCCAGTGGCGAAGTTGCGGACGGTCTGGGAACCGAAGGAACCCATCGTGATCGATGGCAAACTGGATGACCTCTACTGGAGTGAATGTCCCTCCTCCTCGGTGGGCGGGCTGCGTGAGCTTCAGACGGGTGCCCAGCCGACCTTTGGCACGAGGGTGATGGCGGCCTGGGACAAGGGAGGAAACAACCTTTACTTCGGCATCCGCTGTGAGGAGCGAAAGGGGGAACCCTTGAACGTCGCGACGAACAAGCGGGAGGACCAGTCGCTGTGGTATGGGGATGCCATCGAGATCCTGCTCGATACGGATTCCCACCGCTACTATCAGATTGCGGTGAATCCCGCAGGCGCCTTGGTGGATGCGGATCGTGGAGCCGATAAGTCGGCATGGTTTCGATGGGAATCCCAGGTGGAAGTGGCGACGCATGTGGCGGAGGATCACTGGACGGTGGAGATCCGCATTCCGGTCACGGATGACGAGAACGATCCACTCAACCAGGTGATTGGTCGAAAGCCCTCCCAGAGCCTGCCGTGGCATTTCAACATCTGCCGTCAGCGAATCCGCGAGAACGGTTCTGAGTTCTCAGCACTCTCGCCCACAGGCAAGGCGAGTTTCCATGTGCCTCTCAAGTTTGCCCATTTTTACGATGGCCGGTCCCATTCCTTTGATGTCGATGAGACCGTAACCGATTTTCTCATCGAGCTGGGCAAGGCCGAGAAGCTGCACAAGGGAAGGAAATATACTCCTGCGCTTGAGGCCTTCCTGTCCCTGGCAGGGCAGAAGGGCATCACGGATTTTCAGAAGTCGAGGTGCCTGGATCGTGCTGCCGATTGTGCCCGCAACCTGAAGGATCTTGATCGCGCTTCGGAACTGGCAGCCTCCATCCCCATCGAGGCGGTGGCGAAGAAGGTCGATATGGAGAACCGGATGGCACGGCGTGACATGGAAGGAATCGTGGCTGCGCATGGTGGTGAACACCTGGATGAATGGCCTTTCTGGCAGGTGGGAGAGGCGGCCTTCTACAGGGGGCTTGCGCAGGGTGCCATGAAGCAAGGTAGAGAGGCGGAAAAGGACTTGAGGCTGGTGCTCGAATTCACTCCGGATACGCGGCGCCAACTCAGCATCCTGCGCCTGCTCGCATTGAACGAGGAGCGCGTGCTGGGCAATGACACCAAGGCCTTGGACTACTACCTGCAGATGGTCGGGTCGAAGACGAATACCAATGGAGCGGACTACTTCTATGGCATCCAGGGGGCGGCGCAACTTCTGTCCAGGCTCGGTCGCCATCAGGAAGCCATCGAGGTCCTCGACAAGGTGGATGCCGCGAAACTTCCGGGCAGTTGGCGTGGGGCCATGTTCCTGGCGAGAACCCGGGCGCTTTCAGCGGCAGATCGAAAGCAGGAGGCGATCGAGGCAGGGGAGGAAGTTCTGAAAAGTCCCGGAGTGCAAAAGGCCCATGAGCAGATTGCAAGGGACCTTCTTGAGAAGTTGAAGGGGAACTGACTGCCATCCCGTGGCGATCAGGCGGAATTGGGGTGTCCAGTCATCAGGGTCAGAAACCGTTTGACATGTTTACTTTGAAAAACAAAGTTCGAGTGTCGTTAGGTGAGCGGTAGAACGTCTTGGAAGGAAGAGTCGCTTCCAATCACTGAAAAATTGTTTTGTCGATAAACATTCTGTCTTTGAGGGTTTTCTGGTC
>CAZKNW010000450.1:0-3850 GCA_964554035.1 uncultured Verrucomicrobiota bacterium | reverse complement strand
CTCCCTACTCCGCTCCCTCCGCCTACTACAGTCCCAACGTCGGCAGAATGAGCGGATTGGAAATCCTCAAGGGCTCCAGTCAGGTCAAGTATGGCCCCCACACCACCGGTGGCGCGGTCAACTACCTCTCGACTCCGATCCCAGCCAAGAACGAGACCTACATCAAGCTTTCCTACGGCAGTGACAACGACGTCATCGCCCACCTCTGGCATGGCAACACCGTCGCGACCGAGAAGGCGGGAAACTTCGGTTACCTGATTGAAGGTTATCTCCACCACAACGATGGTTTCCGTTACATCGATCCTGCACCTGACTTTCAACAGGTCGATCAGACAGGCTTCCTTCGTCTCGAACCCATGGGCAAGTTCTTTTGGGAACTGCCTTTCGAGACCTACCATCGGATCGAACTGAAATACGGTCATACTGACATGGTGGCCGACGAGACCTATCTCGGCCTTCACCCAACCGACTTCCGACAGGATGCCAGCAAGCGATACAACTCATCGCGCTTCGACAAGATCGAGACCACGGCCAGAAGGGCCTCGGCACGTCACATCATGAAACCGACCGAGAACCTGAGGGTAGCCACCACGGCCTACTACCACTACTTCAAGCGCGACTGGTTCAAGCTCCACCAGCTTCGGGGGCCGAACGTGGACCTCTCCACCGCGCTGCTCGACACGACGCCAGGCGGCGGCCTCGCCATCCTCAAGGGCCAGGCAGCCGGCACCCTTCGCGTTCGTCACAACAACCGGGAATACAACCAGTATGGGATCCAGAACGAAACCACCTACAACTTCGAGGTTGGGCCAACCGAGCAGGAGCTAATGGCCGGCATTCGCTACCACATCGACGAGGTCGACCGTTTTCAATGGGATGTCGACTACACCCAGGCGGCCAACGGTTCCATCACCGGAGCCACCACCGGAGCCATGGGAGCCGCAGGGGATCGTGGGCAGGAATCCCGTGCGATCGCCCTGTTTCTGCAGGACGAGATCAAATATGAAAAGCTCACCTTCACCCCTGGCCTGCGCTACGAGATCATTGACCAGTCCTACGTGCAGGACTCACGTCGCCAGGATGGCGGAGGGGCGGCTGCCAGCGGCGAAGGCCAGATCAATGCCCTCGCGGGCGGAGCGAGTGTTTCGTATACCATCAAGGACAACTGGAACGCCTTTGCCGGTGTCTTCCGGGGCTTCTCCATACCAGGGCCACGTTCCTCGATCCGCGCCACTCCCAATCTCGATGAGGAAACTTCCCTCAGCATCGAGATCGGAACACGCTACAACAACCGGAAGGGACTTCTCGCGGAGCTGGTGCTCTATCGCACTGCCTTCAAGGATCTCGTGGTCGGAGGAAACGTTGGTGGGGGTGGTGCCGCCACGACGGAGAACGTCGGCAACGTCAACAGCATCGGGGCGGAAATACTGATCGGCTACGACGCAGGCCGCGCCAACGACTGGGTGGTCAACGTCCCTGCCACGCTCGCCGTCACCCTGACCGACGCCCAACTCGACGGGCCGGCACGCAACACCGATCCCGAGTCCATCTTCGAAGGTGGTCGTGACGGTTCCAAGGTTCCCTACATTCCTGAATACCAGATCAACGGCGAAATCGGCGTGGAATACGCGAAAGCAGGTCTCTACTTCAACGGCACCTACGTTCCGCAGACCTACACCACCGCAGGCAACACCCGGGATCCCATCCGCTCCGACGGCGTGGGAGGAACGGTCGCGGACATCCGCGTCGGCAAGACGGACAACTACTTCATCCTCGACATGATCGCCCGCTATCAGTTGAACGAGAACACCACCGTGTTTGCCGGACTGAAGAATCTCCTCAACCGCGAATACATCGCCACGAGGCATCCCATCGGCCCCAGGACGGGACTCCCCCGCAACTTCAATCTGGGCGTGGAAATGAGGTTCTGAACAGGAACCCAATTGATTCTCGATGAAGGGGCGGCTGGATATTCCATCCGTCCCTTCTTCATTACTTGGCCGAGGACTTGTCCTGCATCATCACGACCTGGAGGGGAATTCTGGCCATGATGTTTCCATCGACCGCGATATCGATGGAATACTGCCCGATCTTCTCGAACTTCAGTCCCTGAAGGTTGAGCACGAGATTGCTCGAACTGAAAAACCGGTTGGGGGGCATCTTGATGTCCATGGCCGGTTCGATGTTGGGAAGCAGGCTCTTCCCATCCTCGTCAATCAGGTTGACCTTGAGCTTGTGCTTCCCTTCGTCGATGTCGTTGAAGACGATCCTCATTGCAATCGAACAATGCGGATGCACGGCCGGCAGCTGCCGGACCGCGATGGTGTCAAAAGAACCAAGGATGCAGAGCTTCCCATTGTAGTCGGCAGCGGAATCGCAAAGCGTGGCGACCTGAATGTCCATGGCCTTGATTAAACTGGGATCACTCCGATGGGTCGATCCTCAAGTTGCCCCATTGCGGCCCCACCAATCTTGCCCTTCACGCCTGAGGTCGCTAGGTTCCAGCCACCCATGAAAGCAACCATCCTGATCATTCTCTCCCTGGTCTTTGCCCTTCTTTCTACAGCGAGCCTCACCGCTGCGGACAAACCCGCCGGCAAGAAGGCCGCGAAACCATGGCTTCGCCACATCGTGTGCTTCAAGTTCAAGGAAGATGCGTCAGAGGCCCAGGTCAACAAGGTGGTTCGAGCCTTCAAGGCGCTGAAAAACAAGATCCCGGGGATCGTCGCCTTCGAGACGGGAACCAACAACAGTCCCGAGGGGCTCAACAAGGACTTCACCCACTGCTTCATCGTGACCTTCGAAAGCGAAGCGGCACGCGAAGCCTATCTCCCCCACCCCGAGCACATGAAGTTCGTCGAGATCCTCAAGCCCGTCATGGACGACGTGTTCGTGATCGATTACTGGATCAACGACAGGAAACCGGAGTAATCCAACTCCGGTAATCAATCAGCGATCCATTGCTGAAGCGCCCTCAGATCTTCTCTCACGGAGACACAGGGAACACGGAGATTTCGAAATGCACGCATTTCAAAACGGGTTCCTCCGTGATTCTCAGCCTGTCCCGCTACCGCGGGATGAGAGTATCGAATTGGGACTCGTGGGAACTCGTCCCTCCATTCGTCCTCAAAGATACTTCTCGATCACGGGTCCCAGCTTTCGGATCGCGGCTTTTGGCCACAGGCTTCTCTGGGTCATGATCGCATTCCTCAATGCGTCATGGCAGGTCCAGTCGGCCGCCTTCGGAATCCTGGGCAGGACATCCAGGATGATCTGCTGGGCCTTGGAGGCATTCTTCATCAGGTTGGCGATCACCATCTCAACCGTGACGTGTTCCTCGTCTTCCTTCCAGCAGTCGTAATCCGTCACCATCGCCAGCGTGGCATAGGCGATCTCCGCCTCCCTTGAACATTTGGCCTCCCCAAGATTGGTCATCCCGATCACGTCAAAGCCCTGTTTGCGGTTGTTGTGGCTTTCGGCCCGGGTGCTGAAGGCAGGACCCTCCATGTTCACATAGGTCCCCCCGTCATGGCATTTCGCCCTGCACCGGCGGGCACTCTTCACCAGAAGCTGCCTGAGCTCCTCACAGACGGGATCCGCAAAGGAGACATGGGCCACGATTCCCTCACCAAAAAGCGTATGGTCCGCCGAGCGCTTGGTCCGGTCAAAGAACTGGTCGACCGCCACGATGTGGCAGGGCTTGTAGCGCGCCTGCAATGATCCCACCGCACTGACACTGATGATCCACTGGACCCCCAGCTTCTTCATTCCCCAGATGTTCGCCCGATGGTTCAGTTCACCGGGGAGGATCCGGTGTCCCCTTCCATGCCGGGGTAGAAAGACGACTTCC
>CAZKNW010000449.1:0-3855 GCA_964554035.1 uncultured Verrucomicrobiota bacterium | reverse complement strand
ACGCTTGGTGAGTTCGGTTTCCCTCTCCTTCTGGGAAGTGGCGGCCTCTTCCTTGGCGGCTGCCCATTGGGCTTTAAGTTGTGTGTTGCCTTCCTCGCGCTCCCTCTCGATCTCCTCAAGGCTGTCCTCATGCCAGGTCTCGATGGCGGACCTGGCTGTCACCTTGAGGATCGGGGCGACCCTGAGGTCGTTGGCAATGGAGTCGATGAGGGGGCGTCCCCGAAGTCTGCCATAGACGTAGAGGCCGATAAGGACAAAGGCAACGATGCCAAAGCTGGTTCCTGCCTGCTGCATTGTGATCTCCCCGAACTTCATGGCCTTGGCGACGATGGGTGCAATTCCATGAAGGAATCCCATGAGGAGGAGCAGGACGAAGAGAGGAACCTCCCTGAAGATGTGGGGTGTCCAGATCTTCTCAAAGTTCCTCAGGTTCAGGGTGACCCTTTCCGTGAGGTCGTCGTGATCCTTCGGTAGGGAAAGGTGGTCGCCCGCGAAATCGTATTCCGCCTCGGCGTGTTCGATGTGCTTCACGAAGCTCCGATATCCCGAGGCGGCGGAGATCGCCATGGCTTCGAGGGAATCCAGGGTTTCATCATTGGTGTCCAGCTTGTCCTCGAGTTCCACGCGCAAGGCATTGGTTTCGGCCGTTCGCTTGTCCATCTCGCGGGTCAGCTTGAGCATGCTGGTCTGGATCTCATGCTGGATCCTTGCATCGTCCTTTTCGCGCTCTTCGGCGAGATGCCTGCGGGTGGAGGTGATCAGTTCCTCGACCCGGGCATGCAGGGTGTTGAGTCGGGCCTCGGTTGCTTCCTTTTCGGCCGCGTGCTTCTGTTCGAGTTCGAGCAGCTTGCGGTGGGCTTCCTCGTCCAGCTTCTCGAGGTCATCCATGTGATCCCGCCGCATGGTGCCTGCACCGGTACGGAACTCCTTTCGGCGTTCTGCCTCGCGGGTTGCGAAATCCTCGGAGAATGTCTTCAGCTCCAGAAGGAGGCTCCTGTACGTCCTAGCTCCTTTCATCGTATTCACAGTCCTTTTTGATCCGCTCGATCATCTTTTCCAGTTTTCCCATCTTCAACACGGTCCTTCCCACAGCCGGAAGGAGCGCATCCAGGTGCCGCTTCTCAAACTCCACCGTCTTCTTGTCGAACCAACGTTCCTTCGTGTCCCGCCAGCACTTGGTCAGTTGCCGGGTCAGCGCCGTGATCTTGTTCTGGGCGTCATGCATCGTCGTTCGTCTGCCTGTCCTCCGATTCCACCGGCCCCGAAGCGACACCGGTGGTTTCAGCTTCCTGCGAGATTGTCATCTCCGCGTACTCCTGGAGGGTGGTAATGATCTTGTTGAGAGTGGCCACGCCCTTGGCAAGATCCGTGTCGATCAGGTCCTTGAGCTTGTCGACATCCTTGACGAGGGGGGCGACCTCACTGTCGAAGACCTTGAGCCAGTGTTTCAGCTTCCAGAGCTTTTCCTCAATGTCCATGACCTCGCGCTTGGTCTTCCGGATGGCCATCTCCTGGACGGTGTGGGATTTGTCGGGATCCTGGAGCTGGTCCGAGAAGAGTTCCTGCTGAAGGTTCTCCAGATGGCGTTGCTTCTTTCTGAGGAGGGTCAGCAGTTCCTGCTTCCTCTGGTTCTGGAGCCACATCCGGAGTCGTTTGGCCTCGTCGGAAACCTCGTCGAGCACGGCGCAGGACTTTTCAATGTAGACGATCAGGTTCGACCGGAACGCATCGATCGAGTCAATGGATCGGACATTGGCGTTCTGGGCCATGGCTTATCGTTGGTCCAGGTAGTCCTGGATCCGCTGGGCCTTGCGGACCAGGAAGGGGGCGAACTTGTCGGAGTGGTCGATGAACTTCTTCATCACCCGCATGGTCTGGCGGAACTCCTCGGCGAATTTCTCGGCCTCCTGGTCGCGCCAGGTGTCGCCAAGGGCCTGATAGCGTGCGATGAGTGAGGACATCTTGTCCTGCACCTCCGAGTTGAAGCGGTTCAGCTCTTCGGCAAATCGCCGAACCTCTTCGGGGTCCATGATGGCTTGGGGCATACGCGAATTCGTTCGGGTTGGGTGTGCCTTAAAAGGTAGCAGAGGCCTGTGCTGAGGGCAAAGGCTCTTCGCTTCAGTGGATGGATTTCAAATGTTCGGCCAATAATATCAGTGCGGCAGCGCGATGACTCAGCTGGTTCTTGATCTCTTCACCGAGTTCGGCAAAGGACCGGTCATGACCTTCCGGTATGAAGAGGGGATCATAGCCGAAGCCACCACTGCCGCTTGCCGTGGTCTGGATTCGCCCCTCACAGGCACCACTGAAGTGGATGGGCTCGGAGAAGGCGGGTGAGGCATTGCCCCCGGTGACCTGAATGAGTGCCAGCACGCAGCGGAAGCGGGCAGTTGGGTGATCAACACGTCTTTCGGAAAGGAGTCGAAGCAGCTTTGCGTTGTTGTCGGCGTCGGAGGAGTTGCCTGGAGCTCCAGTGTCGAGGGCGGCAAAACGGGCGGAATGAACGCCAGGTGCCTTGTCGAGGGCGTCGACCTCCAGTCCTGAATCATCGGCTAGGATCAGGACCGGATCAGAAGGAAGCCGTTTCTCTGATGCCAGCCAGTGGGCAAGGCTCTCCGCCTTGATGGCGGCGTTGCCCTCGAAGTTGTGGGCGGTCTCTTCCGGGCTGGGCGCGCTTGGGTGATCCTTCAGGGTCTGGTAGGTGAAACCTTCCCCAAGGATGGCCTGGATCTCTTCGGCCTTATGGGCATTGCCGGTGGCGATTACGATGGTTGTCACGTCGGGATTGTGAAGGGGAATAAGCGGGATGAAAAGGATGGTCGGGCCCGGAGGCCTTATTGCGTCTGCTTTTTTCTGTTCTTCCTCGCCGTTTTTGTCCGGAATGGGAACGAACCCATCGGAACATGAAGAACAAGATTGCTGTCGTTACAGGTGCCTCGACCGGATATGGGGTCGGGATTGCAAGAATGCTGGTCGAGTCGGGAGCCAAGGTTTGGATCACCGGCAGGAACGAATCAAAGCTTCAGGCCGTGGCGAAAGAGATTGGGGCCACAGCAAGGGTGGCGGATGTGACCTCGGCTGGCGACTGGGATGCCTTGATCGAGGAGGTGAAGAAGCAGGACGGCCGACTCGACCTGCTGGTCAATAATGCCGGTGCCGGGATCCGGATTGGGCCTATTACCGAACAGGGAGACAACGACATCGAGCAGTCGATTTCGGTCAATTTGACGGGCGCCATCCTGGGCTGTCGAAGGGCGGCGGAGGTGATGATCAGCCAGGGCGATGGATTGATCATCAACGTGGGAAGCGTCTGTGCCAACCACGCGTGGGGTGGGTGGGCCGTCTACTCGGCTGCAAAGGCGGGGCTGCTCCAGTTCTCCCGATGCCTCCTCGCGGAATTGCGCCCGCACGGTATCAGGGTGACTTCGGTGATCCCTTCCTGGGGACAGACGGAGTTCACCGACAGCTGTGGATTGGGCCCCAGGGATCCGGAAGTGCTTGAGAAGTGCATAGCGCCTGACGAGCTCGGGCAATTGATAGTACAGATAGCCAGTCAGCCTCCCCATCTGGTGACGGAGGAGATCACCCTTTGGCCGATGGTTCAACCCATCTCACAGCTATGAACGCCATAAAAAGGTTCCTTGCCTCGGCTTGCATCCTTCCTTTGCTGGCCGGAGTTCATGCAAAGGAGATTGAGGCGGATCTGCTCGTGGTGGGTGGCACGGAGTCCGGCTGCGCTGCAGCAGTTCAGGCCGCAAGGATGGGAGTTGAGCGCATCGTCCTCGTGAATGATATTGACTGGCTGGGGGGGCAGTTCAGCGCCGAGGCCCTGGGGGCCATCGATGAAAACCGGGC
>CAZKNW010000448.1:0-3868 GCA_964554035.1 uncultured Verrucomicrobiota bacterium | reverse complement strand
CACCCGCCACAATCCATCCATCGATGACGCCCCCCTTTTCACGGGTTGTCTCATCGGTGGAGAACTCTCCGGCCAGCTTTGCAAAGTCAGCGCCCTCCCCCAACTTCTTCATGAGGTCTTCCGCGGTCTCCTTTTTCTCCACCACGATCTGGGCCAGCTTCACCTGGCGTGGGCGCGTGAACCGGTCCGGGTTGGCCTTGTAGAAATCCTCCACATCGGAATCCCCGACATGCACCGCCGCCTTGAGCATCTTCTGCAGGTAGATCGACGCGAGCTGACTCCGCTGGATGGATTGCACCGAAGCAGCGACCTCATCATCCTTGAGCAACTCCTCCTTCATGGCTTTCCTGAAGAGGACCTCCTCGGCAATCCACTGGAGCAGGAACTGCCTGCGCTGGTCAGCCGTGGCAAACTGCTTCATCAACGCCTCCTCCTGTCGCCTCATCTGTTCCTTGTCCATGGAGGCACCCGCCATCGCCAGCTGCTGTTCCACCCTGCTCTCGATCAACTGGTCCAATTGTCCGACCGTGATCTTCTCGGGGCCAATTTCAGCCACCACGGCCCCATTGACGGCGCCCTTTTGGCTGCCAAGGCCGACACGCTGCGCCAGTTCCTGCTTCAGCGCGGAAAAGCGTCCCATGCCCTCAAGGCAATCCTCAACCCGGCGTCCGATGTCAGACTGGATGTCGGACAAGGGTGCGAGCTTCTCCGAGCGATAGAACGCCGAAAGCGCCGCTTCATGATCGCCGGCAGCCTGTTCCATGGTCCCGATGCGATACCAGATCCTTGCCTGGTCCTCGGCCGAACCTGCGGACTCATTCACATACTCCCGCCAGACATCGGCCGCGGCATTGGAAAGCCCCTGTTCCTCCAGCTTCACTGCAAGCGAGCGGAGCGTGTCCGACTGGGCATCATCACCAGCAGCAGTCACCGCGCCATCCTCCTTGCCTCCAAGGAAGGACAGCACGAGATTGGCAACACAGAGGACGACCACCAAGAGGAGGAGTCCTTGCCCGCCCTTCTTCACCTGACTGCCAGGAGCATCTGGCACTGAAAAATCGAATTTCCTTTCTTCAGACATGTTCTCTTGTTCTAGGTCCCAGAGGCCAGTCGCCGTTCACGCCCACGGAAGAAGGCGACCAGGTCCTTCACATAGTCCCGATCCGTGATCACCTCGATGAGGTCGATCTTCATGGAACGGAAAAGTTCCTTCAGTTCAGCCAGTCTCTTCCCACCCAGTTTCTCATAGCGTCCACGGATCAGGCTGCTGCCCGTATCGATCTCAACGAGTTCCCCGGTTTCAGCGTCTTCCAGTTCAAGGAGACCGACATCCGGAATGCTGACCTCCAGCGGATCGGTCACCGAAACCGCAATGATGTCGTGTTTCCTCCCCGCCACCCGGAGCGATTTCTCAAAGCCCTCGGTCAGGAAGTCGGAGACGAGGAAGACCACCGACCTCCTCGGCAAGACCCTTCCGAGAAAGTCCAGTCCCACTCCAATGTCGGTGGAGGATTCACTGGGCTGAAAGTTGAGCAGGTCCCGGATCAGTCTAAGCACATGGGAGGTTCCCTTGGCGGGAGGGACATAGAGCTCGATGGTGTTGGTAAAAATGACCAGTCCCACCTTGTCGTTGTTCTTGATGGCGGAGAAGGCCAGCAAGGCACAGAGCTCGGCGGCGACCTCGTTCTTGATCCGCTCCGTGCTCCCAAAGCTACCTGAAGCGGAAAGGTCGACCAGGAACATCACCGTCAGCTCGCGCTCCTCGACATAACGCTTGATGTGGGGAACACCGGTCCTTGCCGTCACGTTCCAGTCGATGGAACGCACCTCATCACCCGGCTGGTATTCGCGCACCTCATCGAACTCCATCCCCTGTCCCTTGAACACTGAATGGTATTCGCCCGCCAGAACATCGTTTACCGCCTTGCTGGTATAGATCTGGATGTAGCGGATCTTCTTGGCCAGCTCTCCCGGAATCATGGCACGTCCACGTGGTCGAGGATCGTCTTCACGATGTCCTCCGAGGTCTTTTCCTCCGCCTCCGCCTCATAGGTCAGGATCACCCGGTGGCGAAGGACATCCGGTGCAATGGACTTCACGTCCTGCGGTGTCACGTAGCCACGTCCCTCCATCAAGGCATGGGCCTTGGCCGCCATCGCAAGGCAGATGGTGGCACGGGGAGAGGCTCCATAGCGGATGTAGGGCGCGATCTTGAGCTGGAAGCTGTCCGGGTTCCTCGTGGCCTCCACGAGGTTCACGATGTATTCCTCGATCTTCTCGTCCATGAAGATCTCGTCCGCCAGTTCACGAAGGCGGATGACATCCGAGGGCTGGATGATGGGATCCACGTCAAAGGAAGGCTTGGACCGCGCCATCTTCTTGAGGATCTGGTGCTCCTGGTCCCTGGTCGGGTAGGAAACCGTGAGCTTCATCATGAAGCGGTCCACCTGTGCCTCGGGAAGCGGATAGGTGCCCTCCTGCTCGACCGGGTTCTGGGTGGCCAGCACGAGAAACGGTTCCGGCAGGGTGAAGGACTCGTCCCCGATCGTCACCTGCTTCTCCTGCATCGCCTCCAGGAGTGCGCTCTGGACCTTGGCCGGAGCACGGTTGATCTCGTCGGCAAGCACGATGTTCGCGAAGACCGGCCCCTTCTTGATGGAGAATTCGCCCGTCTTCGGGCTGTAGATCAGGGTTCCGAGCACATCGGCAGGGAGGAGGTCCGGTGTGAACTGGATCCGCTTGAAGCTTGCCTGGATGAGGCGGGCCAAGGTCGTGACCGACAGGGTCTTGGCCAATCCCGGCACACCCTCGATCAGGACATGCTGGTTGCAGAGCATGGCCAGCAGCAATCGGTCGAGCAGCTTCTCCTGCCCTACGATCACCTTGTGTGCCTCGTTTCGTATCCGGCCGAGGAGCTCACTCTCCGCGGCCACCCGATCTCCTATTTGTTTGACGTCGACTGACATGATTTGCTGCAAGGTCCAACGGGGCCGTAACTCCTTCCGCCCCTACAAGGGCTGTAAGACAGGTTTCACGGGATCGCGTTGAAAAAAAGGAGATTATCCTGAGGGGAGCCCACA
Organism: uncultured Verrucomicrobiota bacterium; assembly: GCA_964554035.1. Lineage (GTDB taxonomy): Bacteria > Verrucomicrobiota > Verrucomicrobiia > Limisphaerales > CAZKNW01 > CAZKNW01. The sequence continues at coordinate 788 of CAZKNW010000448.1, read as the reverse complement.
CTCCAGCCTCCGCACCGAGGCTTTGCTGTGGACGGAAAGTTCCGAACCGTCTTTACTTCCGGGCTCGTATGGCAGCGAAAAAGAAACCTTTGGTCGGCATCATCATGGGCAGCCAGTCGGACTGGGAAACGATGAAGCATGCTGTGGAACAGCTGGAATCCCTCGGAGTGCCCCACGAGGCAACCGTGGTGTCAGCGCACCGCACCCCCGACCTTCTCTTCCAATATGCGGAAACCGCTGCAAAACGCGGGATCGAGGTGATCATCGCAGGCGCCGGAGGTGCCGCCCACCTGCCCGGCATGTGCGCCTCCAAGACGGAGCTTCCCGTCCTTGGCGTTCCCGTGCAGTCCAAGGCCCTGAACGGCATGGATTCCCTGCTCTCCATCGTCCAGATGCCCGGAGGCATTCCGGTCGGCACCCTCGCCATAGGACGCGCCGGCGCCACCAACGCCGCCCTGATGGCGACCGCCATCCTTGGCAACAAGTATCCGGACTTCCGGAAGGCCTACAAAAATTTCCGCAAGAAGCAGACGGACACGGTCCTCGCAAACCGGGAACTCGGCAAGGAGTCATGAGCCCGAAGAACAAACCCATCCTTCCCGGTGCCATCATCGGCATTTTCGGAGGTGGCCAACTCGGACGCATGTCCGCTCTGGCCGCCCGTTCCATGGGCTACCACGTCCACATCTACTCCGATGTCGCAGGCTGCCCTGCCGATGCCATCGCGGACAAGACATGGATCGGTGCCTATAATGACGTCGATCAGGTAACGGCCTTTGCCAAGGCTG
>CAZKNW010000447.1:0-3869 GCA_964554035.1 uncultured Verrucomicrobiota bacterium | reverse complement strand
CTAGGGCTTCCCGAATCGGGTTGCAATGTCCGGTCAACTACCTCCATCAGACCCATCCCCTCATCTTGTAGACGGCCAATCCAATGATCTCATGCAGGTAGCGCTCAAAGAGGTCCACGTTGCTGGTCCTGGGGAAAAGGGTGAAGAGCGGCGAATCCACGCCCCGCTTCTCGAAGCCGCAGCCGACAGGCATGAACTCAATCCCCGCCTTTTCAAAGACTCCCGAGGCACGTCTCATATGATACCCGGAGGTCACAAGGACGATCTTCTTCCATCCCTTTTCCTCCATCAGTTCCCGGGTTGCCTTCGCTTCAGCATGGGTGTTGGCACAAAGCGGCAGGACAAGGATGTTCCCGCCTCCCAGCTGGTTCTGCACCCAGTCCTTCAAGAGCTCACCGGAATTGAACTCCTCGCTGTCCAGGCGGACGGTCGAGCCTCCAAGAACGATGGCTCTTCCCTTCCCCCTCTTCAGCAGGTCCACGCCGGTTGTGAGCCTGTCGCCCGAGGCATTCAGGTTGAAACCGCTCAGGTCGTAACGGCTCGGATGATGGGCTCCACCAAGCACCACCACGGCGTCAGCTGCCTCAACGTGATCGTAGCTTTCAAGGACGTAAGGGTCTTCCAAGGTGCTGATCAGCCACTTCGAAACCGGGCTACCCACAAGGTATAGAAATACCGCCATGCCAATGAAGATCGACATCGGAAGCTTCTGCTTGCGACGCCCACACAGGACCGCACCGGTGATGGATGCGATCCAGACGAGACTGAGTGGCTGTACCACCACCTCCAGGGAACTCAATGATGCCAGTATGGTCACCGCGCCAGACTGCCGCTCCACACGTCGAGGTTCAAGCCGTCCCGAGTCCCTTGTCCACCTGACGCGCCACCTTGGCCGCCAGCCTGGACAAATGAAGTGCCGGTTTGCCCATGGCCTGCTCCAGACTGGCCACCTCGTCGGTCAGCCCCTCCACATGAACAAAGTGGGACTGGAGCAACTCACGATCCGCGATGCGACCTGCCAGGCCGACACATTGCCTCCCTGCCCGGCGGGCCGTCTGGACGATTTCAAAGACTCCCTTTCCCATCATGGAAGAACGATCGATGCTGCCCTCAGCCGTGATCACCAGGTCAGCCTGACGGATGCGCTCCTTGAGCCCGGAAAGATTGGCAAAGAGATCGAAACCCGACTCAAACCTCCCTCCCAGAAAGCCCGCCAGACCAAATCCAAGCCCGCCGGCCGCGCCGGCTCCCGGCTTGCTGGACAGTTCGCCGCCCAACTGCGATTCATACACCTCAGCGAGACGCCCTAAGGCCTTCTCTGCCTTCTTCATGTCGCCGGGTTTCAAGCCCTTCTGTGGTCCATAGATCCGGCTGCATCCCTCACTTCCCATCAAGGGGTTCTTCACATCCACCGCCACCCGGACAGAACGAAAAAGCCTGTGAGGAGAAGGACGCTCAATCCGCTTCAGTGCGGAAAGCCTCGTCCAGTCCTCGATCTCCACTCCCCTTCCATCAAGAAAGCACCAGCCGAGGGATCGGGCCATGCCGAATCCACCATCGTTGGTCGCGCTGCCACCGATGCCGACGGTGACACGTGTGGCTCCTTCATCCCTAGCTGCCCGGAGAACCGCTCCAAGGCCGTAGGTATCGAGATCAAAGGGATGAAACCTGCCGGGCGGAAGGAGGGCGATGCCGATGGTCAAGGCGGACTCCACGATTGCCGTGCGATCCGACTCCGACCACCACCAGTTCGTGGTGACAGGACGACCGGCAGCATCCACCGTCTTGACCTTTCGAACCTGCGCTCCGACGGCCGAACCGGTGAGGTCCCCGAACCCGTCGCCACCATCGCTCATGGGAGCCAGGTCCAACTCGTCCTCGGGGCGCACCCGTGCCCAGCCCTTGGCAATCGCGTCGGCCACCTTGCGCGCGGTCAAGGTGCCCTTGAACTTGTCCGGAACAATCAGAACCTTCATGGCAAAAAAAGAGCCCCGCCCACCAGGGTGGACGGGGCAAATTCAGTGCCCTTCCTCAGGCTGAGGCAAGCACGTTTTCGCGGAACGCCGCCTTGAGAGAGGAAGCCACGGTGGATTGGCAGGCCTTCATACGGGCGACGACCTCTCCCTCGGCACCCAGAATCTCGATGTCCGCCACCACAGCGCGCCTGGCCGCCTTGGTGATGCGCGCCCTGATCTCCACCTCGCCCTTGGGATAGCTGGAGAACTGCTCGTAGAGCTCGACCTTGGAGGGAAGGCACGGGGCGTCGTTTTGCTGGAGGCTCCAGACGATCATCAACTGGTAGATGCAGTCGATGACCAAAGGATCGGTCACCCAACGACTTCTCCACGGGTTGGCCACCCATTCACGGGGCTTGGGTGCCGTCGAAACACGCGCGGCAAATCCCTCCTGATCACAGCCAATCATGGAAAGGATTCCCTGAAAATGCTTCAGGTGGAAAAGGGCCTCAGGATGATAAAGGGCCCCAGGTCCCCGTGAATCCTCAGTAAAGGTGGTCAGGATGCTGGGCTTGGCCTCGCCGGGGTTCCCAGGATTCCCAAGGAGCATCTGTCCTTGGGCATGGGCAACAACCTTGCCCTGCTGTTCGCTGACGAGCCTCATCGGAACCAGGGAATATCCATCCTCCCGCACAGGACCGCCGGTCTCAACCCGCAGCTCTGTTGACTCGGAAGCATCGAGGGTGACTCCCTTGAGGACCTGGAAATCAAGGAAACCGCCCAGTTTCTCGCCCGGATTCTCATGCAGTGCTCCATGGGCAAGCAGTTCGCTCATCAGGGCGGCGGGCAGTACGGCCTTGCCCTTGATCACATGGGAAGCAAGACAGGGCAGCTCTGAAACAGAGATGCTCCTCGCCATGACGGGATGCCAATCGGAATCCGCAGCCGGCATCGGGGCGGGCACCTTGTCACTGGACGACTCAAGCACGGCAACCGGTTCCAGAGAAAGGATCGGCCGGGTCAATTCCTTGTTGGAGGCACCGGGTGCCAACACGACGACTTCCACCGGAGTGGCGCGCTTGACCTTCCTCGAAAGCTCCTTCACCAGATACTCGGCCCCTGCGGAAGGCTCGATCAGTCCTACACCTTCCGCTTCAAAAACCTTTCGAAGGCCATCATTGACCATGCCACCGTTCCAAGGTCCCCAATTAGCAGAGACCACGCGGCACTCAGGCCTGCGAAGCGCCTCGGCATGGGCCACCTTGTTGAGGACTTCGTTTGCGATGGCATAGTCCACCTGCCCCGTCCTGCCATAGCGACCGGTGAAGGAGGAAAAGAAGGCCATGACCCGGATCGGATCCTCCTTCGTCGCCTTCAGGAGGGACCGCAGGCCATCCACCTTCGTGGAGTAGACGAGTTCAAACTGCTCGAGGGTCTTGTCCTCGATCCTCCGATCGGCAAGCACCCCTGCCCCGTGGACCAGGCCGCGAATCGGCCCCAGTTCAGATCGCACCTTATCCAGCACCTTGTTGACCGCCTTGGCATCACGGATGTCGACGGACCGGTAGGACACCTTGGCCCCTGCCGACTCCATCCGTTCGATGTTGTGAAGAATCTCCCGGTTGGCCATCCATCGCTTGAACTCAACTTCAAGCTTCCTGATGTCAGGCTTTCCCTTCATGTGCTCGAGGATCGCCTTCTTGATGTCGCTTTCCCTTGAGAGGGATCGCAACCAGTCCGGCTCCAGCTCGGGTTCACGGCTGCGTCCAAGAAGCACAAGGGTGGGTTGAAAGGTCTCCGCCAGGGCCACCACAGTCTCGGCAGTGACACCTCGACTTCCAACGGAAACCACGACAACGTCACCCTTCACCAGCGGAACAACCTCGTCCGCCGAATCAAAGGGACGATTCTCCA
>CAZKNW010000446.1:0-3872 GCA_964554035.1 uncultured Verrucomicrobiota bacterium | reverse complement strand
CAACAGCCACAAGGACAACCTCGAGTCCATCTACTTCGACAACATCTCGTGGTACGGGACCGGTCATGTGGCGCCGTCGATACGCGATCCCAGAAAGGTCTACCGACGCCTCTTTGGCACCCAGGAGATCCAGGCCTACCGGAACATCACCGACCTCGTGCTTCAGGATGCACGCTCCATGAAGAGTCGCCTTGGGTATGCCGACCGGCAGAAGTTTGCCGAGTATTTTGATTCGGTCCGTACCATTGAGCAGCAGATTGACCGGCTGGAGACGATGAAGGGGGAACTCGACAAGGTGACCTTTGCGGAGCCAACTGCAGCTCATCTCCCAAGGGGTGAATACATCAGGCTCATGGGTGACCTCATGGTCGTGGCCCTTCAGACCGGCCTCACCCGTGTCGCCACGATGATGATCGGGCCCGAGCGCTGGAACACTCCCTTTCTCTTTGAGTCGCTTTTCGACAAGCCGCGCAGCCATCACCAGATGTCCCACAACCAGGACAAGTTCGCCGACGACCTGATGAAGGTGGACCGCTTCTACCTTGAGCAGTTCGTCTACCTCGTGGAGAAAATGGATGCGATCCGGGAAGCCGATGGATCCACACTGCTGGACAACACGCTGTTCACCTATGGTTCCGGACTGGGCGATGGCGCGACCCATCAGTACACCGACCTGCCGATCATTGTTGCCGGATCTGGAGGGAAGAAGCTGATGTTGGGCAAGAACATCCAGTGCCCGGAAGGCACCCCTCTCGCCAACCTCTGGCTCACCCAGGCAAGGCTCCTTGGGTTGGACCTGCCACGCTTCGCCGACAGCACCGGAGAGCTTGGCCGCATCCTCGGATGATTTCCCGCCTTTGAAAAAAGTGTGGTGATTCTCCTCTTTCATTCCTGAGAAACCTTCCCTTGATTGGTGTTGTTTCAGGACAGGAATCGTCGACGTATGGGACGATTATATACTAATTCAGGGAGTATATAAGTTTGCTCTTGCAACTCCTACGGAGCCGTCCCAGTTTGATCATCGATGAAAGATCGATTGCTTGGACTTACCATAGGTATTGGCCTTCTTTTCGCGCCATGGATTCCGACTTCCATACAGGCGGACATCTTCCTTGAGATCCCGGAGATACGCGGTGAAAGCAAGGCGTCCGACTTTGAAGGGACGATCGAGGTCCATTCGTGGAGTTGGGAGATGAACAAGACCGTCGAGATAGGCTCCTCCAGTGGTGGTGGCGGCAGTACCTCCAAGGCAACGATTGGTGCGTTGAGGATCTCCAAATACCTGGATGCCTCCACGGCGCCCCTGCTTGTCAAGGCCGTGGGAGCGCCGGCCATACCAGTGGTTACGCTCCGTGTGGTCAGTACCACGGGTGGAGATGTTGGCTACATCAATTACCTGAACATCCGCTTGGAGAACGTCTACGTGACGAGCTACCAGGTTTCGGGGGATCGTGACGGTAGACCTGCCGAGGATCTTGAATTCAAGTTTCAGCGTATCAACCTCGACTACTACCAGATCAAGAATGATGGAACGCAGGGAACGAAGCACACCTTTCAGTATGACCTTTCGACAGGTGTCTAGATTGGAGTGCCATGGCGCTTGAAGGTTCCAATACCCGCCTTCGTGGCCTGCCGATGCGGTGGTTGATTGCCGCGATCGCCGCTCTCTCGATCTTTGCCTCAAGATCGGATGCTGCAGTGGAGGTCTTCCTGAGGATTCCCGGGGTCCCCGGTGAATCGTTGGATGAGGCCCATAGGGGATGGATGGAGGCGGCCACCATGAGTTTCTCGACTGAAAAGGTCCCCGCCACCCAAAGGGAATACGCGTATACGAAGGCCAACGCCATGCGTTTCACGAGGATGATGGATAGTGCTTCCCCCCACCTGATGGAATCCATGGCGAATGGAGGGAAGATCACGGAAGTCGAGGTGCATTTTGTCCGGAGTGGACAGCAAGGGGTGGTCTTCTACCGGTTGTTGCTGCGAGGTGTCTACATCACTGCCGTTGAGTTGATGATGGATGCCGAGGGGCAAAGGGAAGAGGTTCTGGAGATCAAGTTCCAGGAGATGAATTGGTGCTATGTGGAGTTGGCGAGAGACTACTTCAAGCTCAGGAAGAACGGGTTCGATTGGGACATTGCGAACAATCTCATCACCGGTATGGAATCCGAGAGTCTCTTCATGGTGACGGGCATCAGCGGCCTTGAGGGCGACACGATGAACATTCAGTTTGTCCCGCAAAGGGGAATCACTTATCGCCTTATGGTGGCGAATCAGGCGTCTGGGCCCTACACGGAGAGGTTGCGGCTGACGGTTTCGGAGGATACCCCTGAAAAGAACATCAGTCTTCCCAAGGACCTGGGGAACAAGTTCTATTTCCTGGAAGCCCTGCTTCAGTAGGCTGGCGCTGATCCCGGCCTCAGCCAGTGTGGATCTTCTGGGAACAATCTGTGGGTCCTCTGAATCTGTGGTATTTTTTTCCGCCCCTGCGAGAGAATAAAATCATTTGCCCTTCGGTGGTCGGGAGCTTTGAATCCCTCGCATGTTCCCACGTAGATGGAATCTCTTCCTCGTCCCCTTGTTTGCCTGTGTCCTCGTTTCCTCAGCCGCGAACAAGAAACCCAATTTCGTGATCATCTTTACCGATGATCAAGGCTATGGAGACCTCGGCTGTTTTGGATCGAAGAACATCAGGACGCCCAACATCGACCAGATGGCGAAGGAGGGCAGGCGCTTCACCAGCTTTATGGTGGCTTCGCCCGTGTGCACCCCATCGCGCGCGGCGCTTTTGACGGGATGTTATCCCAAGCGTGTGGGGATGCATCAGCACGTCCTGTTTCCGTCCTCCACCAAGGGACTTCACCCGGACGAATACACCATCGCCGACCACCTGAAGGGTCAGGGCTATGCAACAGCCTGCTATGGCAAGTGGCACCTGGGGCATCATCCCGAGACGCTTCCTCGAGCCCAGGGCTTTGATGAGTATTACGGCATTCCCTATTCCAACGACATGAACCATCCCGAAAACAAGGGGAAGCCGCGTGTGAAGTCGGATGACCTTTGGCGGGACCAGGAAAGTGCCATCAAGCTCTGGAACACGCCCCTGATTGAAAATGAGAAGATCGTGGAACTGCCGGTGGATCAGCGGACGGTGACACGTCGCTACACCGACCGTGCGGTCAACTTCATCCGGAAGAACAAGGACCAGCCCTTCTTCATCTATCTCCCGCATTCCATGCCGCACATCCCGCTTTATGTGCCTGAGGATGCCTATGACCCGGACCCCATGAACGCCTACAAATGTGTGATCGAGCACATCGATGCGGAAGTGGGGCGCATCATGAAGACGATCAAGGAGCTGGGGTTGGCCGAGGACACCTATGTCATCTACACATCGGACAATGGTCCCTGGCTTCCATTCAAGAATCATGGAGGCACGGCAGGGCCGTTGCGCGATGGGAAGGGAAGCACCTTCGAGGGAGGGCAGCGCGTGCCTTGTGTGATGTGGGGACCCGGGCGGATTCCTGCAGGAACCACCTGCAGTGAGCTGATGGGCACCATCGACATGCTTCCAACCATTGCCGCACTGACGAACACCAAGCTGCCTGGTGACCGGAAGATCGACGGCATGGATGCCTCGGCGCTGTTGCTGAATGACAAGGCCAGGTCGCCACGCAATGAGTTTGTGCACTACACCTCGCGAGGCGCCATTGAGGGACTGCGACAGGGTGACTGGAAGCTCCTGATCAAGCAGCCGGTCCAGCGCAGGAACCAGAATAACAATGCCAAGCCGAGGGAGCCCCAGGTGCTGCTATTCCACCTGAAGGAGGACCTGGGCGAACAGAAGAACCTGGCCGAGGCAAGGCCGGATA
>CAZKNW010000445.1:0-3884 GCA_964554035.1 uncultured Verrucomicrobiota bacterium | reverse complement strand
CGTGATCGGCCGCGGATCCATGGTCTATCCCAACACCAGTTGGCGGGGTGTGCTGGAGTCCAACATGATTGCCAAGAACCGCGCCCCGGTTCAGGTCATCGAACAGCGCAGGCCAAAGGGCTGAGGGTGGAGTCACGATGATCAGTCTGCACGAGGATCCCACGCCTGTGGACGGCGACCTGGTGGCCGAGGTGGAGAAGTTCTTTTCCCCCGAAGGTGTCCTCTCCAAGGCCAGTAACTTCGAGTATCGCCCCCAGCAGCAGGAGATGGCCATGGCCGTGGCCCGGCAGCTGGAACGGGGTGACGCGTTGATCGTCGAGGCGGGAACGGGTGTGGGAAAGAGCCTGGCCTACCTGGTGCCCTCGATTCTCTTTTCCGTTCGTCGACAGAAGAAGGCGATCATCAGCACCCAGACGATCAATCTCCAGGAGCAGCTGATGGACAAGGACCTTCCGCTCTTGGAGAAGATCCTTCCGGTGGAGTTCAGCTATACCATGCTTAAGGGAAGGCAGAACTACCTCTGCAGCCGGCGCCTCAGGAAGGCCATGCAGCAGGCGGATGGGCTCTTCACCACCCCTGAACAGGCGGAGCTGGAGAGGATCCATGAATGGTCCAAGACCACCCCGGACGGAACCCTTTCCGATTTTCACATCGAGCCCGACCCGAAGGTCTGGGCGCAGGTTTGTTCCGAGCGCGGCCTCTGTTCGCCCAAGCTCTGTGGCAAGCCATCGGACTTTGCCAAGGACCACGGAATCTGCTTCTTCCAGAGGGCCAGGAACCGCATTGCCTCAACGGACGTACTTGTCCTGAACCATACCTTGTTCTTCATGCACATGGGAATGGTGGACGACGAGGAGGGACGTGCCGGCGTGCTCTTCAAGAATGACTTTGTCGTCTTCGACGAGGCCCACACCGTGGAGAAGGTGGCAGCCCGGCACATCGGGCTCAGTGTCTCCAGCGGCCAGATCCGCTGGACCCTGAACCGCCTTTGGAATCCCCGCACCAGCAAGGGGCTGCTGGCTCTCCTTCGCAAGGGTGCCACGGTGGAGAAGGTGGCCCAGGTCCTGACCGAGTCGGACACGTTCTTCGATGACATCGAGGCCGTCTGTGAGGATCTCCCCAGACGCGCTGGTGACGGAGAGCGTGAAAGGGCGGCGGCCTTCAAGCGTGACTGGTCGGAATTGAGGATCCGTCGCGCCGATCTTGTGGATGACACCCTGACCGGGCTGATCCAGGCCCTGAGGGAGAACCTGGCGGATGTCATCGAGGAATGTGAGGACAAGGACACGGTGGAGGAACTTCTTGAGGCCAACCGGAAGCTTTCCGAGATCCGCGAGGCGGTCGCCACCTTCCTCAGTCAGCGTGCTGAGGATCATGTCTACTGGGTGGAGCGCACGCTGAAGACCGGAGCCCTTTCACTGAATGCGGCGCCCCTCGATGTCGCACAGTTCCTCAGGAGAAACCTTTTCGGGGTGGATACCTCCGTGATCATGACCAGCGCCACCCTGGCAGTGCAGAAGGGGACGGGAAAGAGGGCGGATCACGACGAGCAAAGGGAATCGCTGAAGGGCAGGGAAAGTGGGCTGGGCTACTTTGCGGGCAGGGTGGGTGGTGAGCGTTCCCATCTGCTCAAGACCGGGTCGCCCTTCGACTACGAGTCGCAGATGAAGGTCTATGTCACCGGAAAGATGAGCGATCCTCGTGACGACGCCTACGCAAAGGACCTGCAGCACTGGATCAGGCATTTCACCCGGCTGAGTCAGGGGAAGGCCTTCGTTCTTTTCACCAACACCCGGCTGATGCACGAGACCGCGGACCGGCTGGAGGAGTTCTTCCATGACCTGGGTGTGGATCTGCTGGTGCAGGGAAGGGGCACGCCGCGTTCCGTGATGCTGGACCGGTTCAAGGATGATGTGGACTCGGTGCTCTTCGGGACCGACAGCTTCTGGCAGGGTGTGGATGTGCCAGGGGAATCCCTCTCCAATGTCATCATCACCCGGTTGCCCTTTGCGGTGCCGGATCACCCGTTGATCGAGGCGCAGTTGGAGCGTATTGAGGCACGGGGTGGCAATTCCTTCATGGACTATTCGCTGCCCGAGGCAGTGCTCAAGTTCCGCCAGGGAGTGGGGCGCCTCATCCGGACCGCCGATGACAAGGGCATGGTCGTGGTGCTGGACAACCGTGTGCTCACCAAGCGCTACGGGCAGATCTTCCTTGATTCGATTCCCAAGTGCCCGGTGGAGATCGTTTGAACCGGGGCCAACGCGAGGAAATTCGTGTCGAAAAGAGGAGTTGCCCCCGGTTCCGGGAATTGAAATCCTTTACCCATGCAACGCACTTCCCTCGCTTTGGTATTCCTGTGGCTTGGTGTTTCGGTAGCCCTTGCTGATGTCCGATTGCCCGGCTTCTTCAGTGATCACATGGTTTTCCAGAGGGACATTCCGATTCCGGTCTGGGGATGGGCCAAACCCGGAGAGAAGGTGACCTTGAAGCTGGGAACAGGGGAAGCTGTTTTCGCAACAGCCGGAAAGGACGGAAAATGGGAGACCAGGCTTCCGAAAATGGGAGCCGGTGGCCCACACCGGCTTTCTGTGAAGGCGGGTAACGAGATTACTCTCAGGGATGTCCTGATCGGCGAAGTATGGCTCTGCTCGGGGCAGTCCAACATGGAGTGGACCGTTGGACGGAGCCTGGATCCCGAGAAGGAAAAGGCGGCAGCCAACCATCCGAAGATCCGGCACATGAAGGTTTCCCGGACCACCTCGGGCTACCCACTGGACGACTTGAAGAGCGAGTGGCAGGTCTGTTCTCCGGATACGGTCCTGAATTTCACGGCGGCAGGCTATTTCATGGCGCGCAAGCTTCACCAGGAACTGGAGGTCCCGATCGGACTCATCAACACATCATGGGGAGGCACGCGAATCGAGCCATGGACTCCCGTAGCCGGATTTGAACAGGTCTCCGAATTGAAGGGCATCCTGGACCAGGTAACGCAGACCTTGCCGGGGAATCCAAGGTATGAATCCGCGCTCAAGAAGCACATCGATGCCACGCGGAAATGGGTGACAACGGCCGAGGAAGCCCTTGTGGCAGGCACGCCGACTTCGGCGAGTCCGACATTTCCCAACGGCTTGAAACCTCTAACGAAGCACACGGATCCCACCGCCCTCTATAATGCCATGGTGCATCCGCTGGTCGGTTACGGTATACGGGGTGCGATCTGGTATCAGGGCGAATCCAACCATTCGGAAGGAATGCTTTATCATGAGAAGAAGAAGGCCTTGGTGAAGGGGTGGCGGAAGATCTGGGGACTCGGCGACTTCCCTTTCTACTACGTGCAGATCGCCCCCTACCAGTACGGCAGCGAGAACCCTGAGATCCTGGCCCGCTTCTGGGAGGCGCAGTCGGCTTCCCTGGAAATACCCAACACCGGAATGGTGGTCATCAACGACATCGGGAACATCAAGGACATCCATCCCAAGAACAAGCAGGAGGTGGGACGTCGTCTGGCATTGCTTGCCCTGAAGAATGACTACGGGAGGAAGGAACTTGTGGCCTCCGGACCGGTCTTCGACTCGATGGTGGTGGAGGGTTCAAAGCTGAGGCTGAACTTCCAGCATGCGGAGGGTCTCCGGTCGCGTGATGGAAAGGCACTTTCGCATTTTGAGATGATTGGGGAGAACGGCTCCTTCGTGAAGGCGGAGGCAAGAATCGATGGATCTTCCGTGGTTCTTTCCTCACCGGAAATCCAGAAGCCGGCCGCCATGCGTTATGCCTGGCACAAGCTGGCTGAACCCAACCTGCAGAATGGGGCAGGCCTTCCGGCCTCGGCGTTTCGTGCTGGAAAGGTGCCCGAGTTTGATTACCTGGCCTTGAATGTCCCT
>CAZKNW010000444.1:0-3892 GCA_964554035.1 uncultured Verrucomicrobiota bacterium | reverse complement strand
CTTTCCCAGGGTCGTGCATGAGCTCAAGGCCGCGGTGCGGTGGCTGAGGGCCAATGCTGAACTCTACAGGGTCGATGTGAAGCGGATCGGGGTCATTGGCGGTTCGGCCGGAGGACACCTCGCGGCGCTTCTGGGGACTTCGGGAGGTTCCGCCGACCTGGAAGGTGATCTTGGTCATGCCGGGGAGTCGAGTGGGGTGCAGGCGGTCTGTGTCATGGCCGGACCGGTCGATCTCACGTCCGAGCGCATGATCGAAATGTCGCGCAAGAGTCCGAAGTTCGGTGGCAACGTCTTCCTGGGTAAAACCTATGACCAGGACCCACGCCTGTGGCGGATCGCCTCTCCCATTCATTATGTGGATCATCAGGATCCACCCTTCCTGTTCATGGACGGGGAGGAGGACCGCCCGGGTGAACGGTACGTCGCGATGAGGAAGCGGATGGATGCCTTTGGAATCTCCAACGAGCTGGTCGTGATCAAGGAAGGCCCACATGGGATGTGGAACCGGGTCCATTGGTTCGAGGAGACCATGGGACATGTGGTTCGCTTCTTTGACCGCGAGCTCAAAAACTAGTCTCGATCCATCATCTGGATCGGCGCATAATCGCCTCTTTATGCCTATGAAACCAGCGAGTCCCAATTCCCTCGTGGCCATTGTCTGCTGCACCTTTGTGGCAGGTTTCCTTCTTTCCGGATGTGGGGATGAAGCCCCTTCCACTGCTGATACCGGCACCGCAGTCGTCGAAGAGACCGCACCTGAAGAGGGATCGAAGGAGTCACCTGAAGCGCCCGAGGCACCTGCCGCCGCCCGTGTCATGTGGGACGAAGGAAAAGTCCACAAGGCCATCTACGAGAAGAATCCAGAGTATACCGGACAGGCCCAGATGCAGATCGAGAACGGGATGGTGCTGGGAATCGTGATGCCCCAGATGAACATCAAGGACATCTCGATGCTGGCTGGAATGCCGCTTCTCGTGCTGGACCTCCAGGGCAATCCGGTCTCGGACATCACCCCGATCAAGGGGGCTCCACTGATCGAGCTGTTCCTCGACAACACCCAGGTGGAAGACATCTCCCCGCTGGCCGGAATGGAACTGACCAAGCTCTACCTGAACAGCACGAAGATCAGCAACATCGAGGCCCTGAAGGGGCACCCCCTCGAGGAGCTCAACCTTTTCGAGACCGGGGTTCAGGACATTTCCCCGCTCAAGGGCGCTCCCCTCAAGATGCTCTGGTTGAATGACACCCCGGTCGCCGACATCTCGGCCCTGGCCGGCGCGCCTCTGGTCAGTGTGACCCTCTACCACACCAAGGTGAAGGACCTGTCCCCTCTGTCGAAGACGCAGATTCAGCGGGTTCATATCGGAGGCACGGACATTGAGGACCTGACGCCCCTTGCCAACCTTCCGCTGACGCGCCTCATCTTCAATCCAGCCAAGGTCACCAAGGGGCTTGAAGCCATCAAGAAGATCCCGACCCTTCAGGAGCTTGGGACGACCCTTGAAGGCAGGATGTGGCCCGCTGACTTCTGGGCACAGTTGGAGCAGGGGCCCCAGAACAAGCCTGCCGAGTAACCTGCCCGAGGGTTCCCTGGCTGCCGCAGCAATGGCCTGTGTCTGATCATGACCTGGCGGGAGATTGCCACGCCAGGTGCAAGGTGGATTGGTTATCAGGAGGGCTTCCCAAAAAACGTCTGATGGCGTATCCCATGGGGATGTCTTCCACACGACGTTCTTCATCATGGTGCATGGCCTTGCTCATGTGCCTGATCTCCATTGCCCAGGCCTCCGATCGGCCCAACATTCTCTGGATTTCATGTGAGGACATCAGTCCCCATATCGGTTGCTTTGGGGATCCCCATGCCATCACGCCCAACATCGACCAGTTGGCGAAGGAGGGGGTGCGATACACCCATGCCTTCACCACCGCTGGTGTCTGCGCCCCATGTCGCAGCGGGATCATCACAGGCATGTACCAGACCTCCATTGGTGGACATCACATGCGCTGCCAGACGCAGCTTCCGGACTACATCCATCCCTTTCCGACCTACCTGAAGAAGGCGGGCTACTACACCTCGAACAATTCCAAGACCGACTACCAGTTCAAGGTGCCCAAGGGAGTCTGGGATGAATCCAGCGGCAAGGCGCACTGGCGTGGACGCAAGAACAAGTCTCAGCCCTTCTTTTCCATCTTCAACTACACCGGTTGTCACGAGAGCGGCATCGCCAGTGCATCCAAGTACAAGAAGGTCACCGAGGACCTGAAACCCTCCCAACGACAGGATCCCAAGGCGCTGACGACACTGCCTCCCTATTACCAGGATACTCCGACGGCGCGTGAGGACTGGAAGCGCAACTACGAGCTGATCACTGCGATGGATGCCTGGGCAGGCGACCTGGTCCGGCAGTTGAAGGAGGATGGCTTGTATGAGGATACGATCATCTTCTTCTGGTCCGACCATGGCATAGGGTTGCCCAGGGCCAAGCGATGGCTTTACGATTCCGGAACCCATATTCCCCTGGTGGTCAGGATTCCTGAGAAGTACCGAAAGGGAGACGAGGGGAGGCCGGGTAGCATGACCTCACAATTGATCAGCTCGATCGACTTCGGTCCAACGGTGCTCAGCCTTGCAGGATTGGAATCACCGGATCATGTGCAGGGTGTTCCTTTTCTGGGAGCCCATGAGGGAGCGCCCCGGGATTATGTCTATGGCGCCCGGGACCGCATGGATGAGCGCTATGACATCATTCGGATGGTGAGGGATGAACGATTCAAATACATCCGGAACTACGAGCCCCTGAAGACCTGGTACCAATACATGAACACTCCGGAGAAGGGGGCACTCATGAAGGAGCTTCGGGAGATGCATCTTGCAGGAAGGCTCAATGCCACCCAGGACCATTACTTCAAGCCGACCAAGGCCGTGGAGGAGCTTTACGACACGGAGAAGGATCCCCATGAGATCAAGAACCTGGCCGGGAATCCCGAGTATGCCGACGTCCTGAAGAAGCTCAGGGCCGCCCATCTCAAGTGGGTGAAGGAGACTCGTGACCTGGGGCTCATTCCTGAACCGGTGTTGATCGAGAAACAGGCGGAGCTGGGCAACCAGTATGAGATCCTGAGGCAGAAGGGTGCTGAAGCCGCTGCAGACCGCATAGCGGAAACGGCGGATCTCGCGAGTCAGACGGATGCCGATGTCAGGGAACTGGCCAAGGGCCTAGATGACGAGGAGCCCTCCGTGCGCTACTGGGCTGCGGTCGGACTGGGGAACCGTGCTCCTGAAAGCCGCCCCATGCTCAGGAAACTGACTGCCATGTTGAAGGATTCCTCGTCGGCAAACAGAACCGCTGCAGCGAGGGCGCTGTGTCGCCTGGGGCAGCCGGAGAAGGCCCTTCCGGTTCTGGTCTCGGAGATTGAGAAGGGAGCACAGTGGGAAAGGCTGCACGCGGCCATCGTCCTTGATGAGATTGATGGGCAGGCGACTCCGGTGAAAGCCGACATGAAGCGTTTTCTGGCGCCGAGGAAGGATCTCTACGCCAATGGCAAATACGTGATTCGCGTCCTGAACCGCGCGTTGAACCAGCTGAATGCCACGGCCAACGAGGTGCCGTGATCAGTCGGGTCCGTCATCCCTCGATCCCATCTTATCAATGGAAATGAAGAGAAGGGCCAGGCTTGCGAGAATCCAGATCAAACCTCCGATCCTGGAGAACAGGGAATCCGTCCCGGTGAATCCCTCCACGATGCCAAGCCAGCCCAGTCCCATGTAGAGCTGCTTCGAGGCGAAGACCAGTTGCAATCCCGGGGTGGCAATAAGTGCATTCATGAAGGGTGACGGGTTCTAGAAATGCTGGACGAGGAACTCTCCCAGGTAGTTCCGCCAGACGGGCCA
>CAZKNW010000443.1:0-3894 GCA_964554035.1 uncultured Verrucomicrobiota bacterium | reverse complement strand
GCCAAGGAGTTCATCATGAAGGACGCCTACAGCTTCGACGCCAGCGACGAGGCGGCCACGGCCAGCTATGAGCGCATGAAGGAAGCCTACAAACGGATCTTCGACCGTTGCGGACTGAAGACCATCGCAGTCGAGGCGGACACCGGGGTCATGGGCGGCAAACTCTCCAACGAGTTCATGGTTCCAGCAGAAACCGGTGAGAACGACGTGATCTACTGTGAATCAGGCGCCTATGCAGCCAACATCGAGAAGGCCACCAGCAACCTCCCGGCTGAACTGGCAGTCACCGGCAACCCCGATGCGGATGAAGGCGCGATGCCTGAGAAGTTCGCCACGCCCGGGGTCAGGACCATCGAGGCACTTACCAAGGATCCTTTTCTGGTCACCGCTCAATCACAGATCAAGACCCTCGTCTTGATCGTGGAAGGCAAGGCAGTGGTCTTCCTGTTGCGCGGCGATCATCAGCTCAATGAATTCAAGGTGGCGGGGCTGCTCAAGACACAGGAGTTCCGTCCTGCCAATGAGGACGAGATCCACTCCCTGCTGGGTGCGCATCCCGGCAGCCTGGGAGCCGTCGGCGTGGATGGAGTGGACATCTATGCCGATGATATCCTCAAGGAAGCCAAGGGGATGGTCACCGGCGCCAATGAGGATGGCTTTCACCTGAAGAATGTCTCCATCTCCCGCGACATCACGGTGAAGAAATGGGCGGACATTCGACTCGTAAAGGCCGGTGAACTCTGCCCAGTGACGGGAGAGCCACTCCTGAATCAGCGCGCCATCGAGGTAGGCCATGTGTTCAAGCTCGGTACCAAATACAGCGAGGCCCTCGGGGCGTTTTTCGCCGACGAGAATGACAAACAGGTTCCCGCCATCATGGGATGCTATGGCATCGGCGTCACCCGTACGGTCCAGGCGGTCATCGAGCAGTGCAACGACAAGAATGGCATTCTCTGGCCACTGAGCGTAGCCCCCCACGAGGTCTGCATCACGGCACTCGATGTCGAGCCGGAGGGCGAAGTGATGCAACTTGCCAACGCACTCCATGACCAGCTTCTTGAGAACGGGATCGATGTGATTCTGGATGACCGTGACCTTCGTCCCGGCGTGAAGTTCAAGGATTCAGAACTGGTGGGCTTCCCACTGCGCGTGGGAATCGGGGCCCGTTCCCTTGCCGAGGGACTGGTGGAATTGAAGCCTCGGAATGGAGAACTACAGAAGATCTCCAAGGATTCCGCCTTTGAATCCGTGATCGACTGGATCAGGGAACACCGCTGCTGAACCGGATTAACCGGAATTTTTTCATTTAACCGGGCATTCGATTCGTGCCGCCTTTAGCTGCACGGGGAATACCATGTCGAACTGGAAAGATCTCAGCAAACTGAAGGAACAACCCCACCTTGCCCTGACTTTCCTGACTGGTGCGGAGGCGGGCAAGCAGATTCCTCTCGTTGATGAAGGGGACATCATGCTGGGCCGGGGATCCGGTGCCACCGTGGTCATACCCGACAAGAAGGCATCCCGCCTTCATGCCAAACTGGTCTATTCCGAGGGATCACGATTCATCGAGGACCTTGCCTCTTCCAACGGTACCCGGCTCAACGGGCAGAAGATCGACCGTGCCCCCCTGGAAAAGGGAGACCTGATCCAGATCGGCGACTTCCGGATGCGCGTTGAGGAACTGGAGACCATCACGCAGTCCGCATGGATCTGGTGGAGCCACCGCCCCAACAACGCCACCATCAATCCGGACAAGATCAATGACGACGCCACCATGACGACGGTCCTTTCCGGATCCTTGTCAAAGTCCCCCCTGGTGGATCTCCTGCTCATGCTGAACAGGACCCAGAGAACCGGGGTGATGAACCTCAAGCATGGACCATCAAGGGGGATGATCTATTTCAAAGAGGGCCAGATCTATCATTGTCTGAAGGATGCGGACGTCCACGTTCCTGCCGAAAAGAACCTTTTCCGCCTGCTGCGATGGGAGGAGGGAGATTTCGAATTCGTCGTCTCCTCACCCATCGACGTAACCAAGCCACTGGAGGTTTCCACCACGGCCCTGATCATCGAAGGTGCCCACCACGCCGACCAGTTCAGTCAGATTGCACATAGGCTCCCACATCCTGAAAGGACCTTGAGACAGCGAAGCGGCGGATCTCAGAACACCGAATCCGGTGCACAAGGCGAGATCTTCGCGATCGTGAAGGAGCCCAAGACCTTCAAGGCGGTTCTGGACCTTTATGAAGGCCCGGATCTGTTCGCTGCACAAGCCATCAGCAACATGATCGAGGATGGACTCCTGGAGACGTCCTGAGCCCTCCCTTCAGTAAACCGGCCGAATGACCGATGCATACGATGGAGTTCTCGCCTTGAGAGCCTCACCTGATTCATTATAGTTGCTGACATGAAGATTTCACCAATCCGCCTCCTGCCACTGATATTAATCGCCGGGATTGGTTCCCTGGGCGCCCAGACTGACTTCAAGCTTCCCACCCGTCCTGATGTCAGGCCGGCCTTTGAGTTGCAGAAACAGGCAGAAGCCCAGCCCAAGACACTCACGTTGGCTGAGCTCGAACAGGCGGTGGAACGCGGCATCCCCCGGGCCCAATGGCAGTTGGGCATGCGCTACATGCTCGGAGACGGTGTCTCTGAGAACATCGAGAAGGGATCCCAACTGATCATGGAGGCGGGAAACCAGGGTATTCCCGAGGCCCAGTATTTCATCGGACTCGTCAGGGAACAGTCCAAAGATCCGGAGATGATCACCTGGTATCGAAAAGCTGCCGAAGGTGGAAACACAGCCGCCCAATCCAAGCTCGCTGATGCCTACAGCTCCGGAACCCATGTGGCACAGGATCATGCAGAGGCATTCAACTGGTATCAAAGGGCAGCGGAGTCAGGCGATGTCCGGGCGCAATTCGCACTTGGCGCCTACTACGAGAATGGAGCAGGCGTGGATCAGAACTACAGCGAAGCCGCCAAGTGGTATCTCAGGGCCGCCAACAAGCGGGATCCCCAGGCACAGGTGAATCTTGGTAATCTTTACCTCCATGGGCGTGGCCTGAAAGCCAACCCGAAGAAGGCCTATGAATGGTTCAGGACCGCAGCCTACCAGAAACATCCCCTCGCCTACCTGAAGATGGGAATCTGTCACGAAAGGGGCGTAGGCGTGGAACAGGACTATTTCGAGGCGTTCCGCTGGTACTCGCGTGGCGCGGAGGCGGAGGATCCTGCCTGTATTGCCAGCGTGGGCCGAATCTTTGAAGAAGGACTGGGCGTCAAGAAGGATCTCGCCGCGGCAGCTTCCGCCTATCGTTCGGCCGCCGAAAAAGGCGAGGCCTACGCACAACTTTCTCTCGGATCCATGTACAGGACCGGCAAGGGGGTTGAGAAGGACTTCGTCGAAGCCTACAAGTGGCTCAGTCTGGCAGCTGAACAGGGGCACGGCGTGGAGGTCCGGGATCTCCTCGCAAAGGTCCTCACGGATGAGCAACGCGCAGAAGCGCAGCGCCGCATCGCCCAGGTCACCGTTGCCCTGCCCTAGGCTTTCAGCCTGAGGTTTTCGAAAATGTCTGCGGGAGACGCGGTGACGCAGGTGTAGAACGCACCAAACTCGCCATAACGGGCGCTGACCTCGTCAAAGCGCATTTCGTAGACAATGTCCCTCAGGGCATCCAACTGATGCGCCATCAAGGTGACACCCCATTCCCAGTCATCCAGTCCGGTGCAGGAGGTGATCAACTGGGAAACCCGTCCGTGATACTGCCGCCCTACCCTCGCATGTCCGGCCATGAGCTTCTTCCTCGCATCGAAGTCGAGTGAGTACCAGTTGTCCTCCCCCTGCCGACGCTTGGCCATGGGATAGAAGCCCATGACCTCCCACTTGGGAAG
>CAZKNW010000442.1:0-3920 GCA_964554035.1 uncultured Verrucomicrobiota bacterium | reverse complement strand
AGCCCAGAAGGGGATTGAGTTTTCAACGCACTCCGATAGAAATCCGTCATCCACTACCCACATCCATGAAACCCTTTTCCCTACCCTCTTTTCAATTCCTTGCCCTATCCACACTGCTTGCGATCTCCCCCACCCTGCTGGCGGCCAAACCCCAGATCGAGGCTCAGGTCATCGACCCCGAGATCGGGATCGGCTACGGGTTGGAGATCACCGACATGAACGGCGATGGCAAGCCCGACATCATCCTTGTGGATAAGGACAATGTCGCCTGGTATGAGAACCCTTCCTGGACCAAGCACGTCATCGCAGGACATCTGACCGAGAAGGATCACGTCTGCCTGGCGGCCAGGGACATCACCGGAGATGGCAGGGCCGAGGTGGCCATTGGGGCACAGTGGTTCCCGAAGGACACACAGGACAGCGGTGCCGTTTTCCTTCTCGAGACAAACGGCAATCGAGCCGACGCATGGAAACACACTGCCCTTCATCACGAACCCACGGTCCACCGCATGCACTGGGTGAAGGGAACCGGAGACAACTACTTCCTCACGGTGCTCCCTCTCCACGGACGCGGGAACAACATCGGCACGGGTGAAGGAGCCGGGATCAAGATTCTGGGATACAAGGATGGAGGCACGTTCCTGATCAACGACCAGTTCCACAAGGCACACAACTACGACATCGTGGCTCGTGGAAAGAAACAACCCGAGGCACTCCTGGTGGCATCCATGGAAGGCGTGCACCTGTTGACCCCAGCAAAGGGCAAGTGGAAGTCATCCCAGCTCAGCTCCGAACAGGCAGGCGAAGTCCGGCATGGAAAGCTCCCCAACGGAAAGCCCTTCGTGACCAGCATTGAACCCATGCACGGCAATGCGGTCGTGGTGAACACCTTCGACAAGATCGGCCACAACGCCAAGCACCTGAGCCGGTCCGTTCTGGTCGACAACTACATCCAGGGCCACGCCCTTGCCACCGCCGACCTGTTGGGCAACGGCAGCGACCAGATCATCGCCGGGCGCCGTGGGGCCCGGCCTAACGATCCCGTCGGCATTCAACTCTTCGCCTCCAACAAGGACGGCTCCAGATGGGAACTCGTCTTGGACATCGACAAGGGCACCATGGCCTGTGAGGACCTCAAGGTCGGTGACCTGAATGGAGACGGAAAACCCGAGGTCGTTGCCTGTGGACGCAGAACCAAGAACGTTGTCATCTACTGGAACAAATAGAAAACAGCTCATGAGGTTCGTCGTCGGGATCATTCTACTCTTCCTCGCAGCACAGACAGCGTCGGCTGCACAGCCCAATGTCATCCTGATCCTCGCGGATGATCTGGCGCTTGGAGATCTTTCGTTCCTCAATGGAGGCAAGACCAGGACTCCGAACCTCGATCGCCTTTTCCGGGAGAGCGTCACCTTCACCCGCGCCTATTCGGCTTCCCCCGTCTGCGCTCCGGCCCGCGCCGCCCTTTTTACCGGTCGTTATCCACACAGGACCGGATGCGTGACGCTGAACATGGAGAAGTATCCCGAGATAAGCCGCATCAAGCTGGGCGAGACCACCATTGCGGATCTCTTCAAGGCAGGCGGCTATGCAACCGGCCTCGTCGGCAAGTGGCACAGCGGAGAAGGCAAAGCCTATCATCCGACCCGGCGCGGCTTTGACGAATTCCAAGGTTTCATCGGTGCCGACAAGGTGAAGACCTATTTCGACTACCTTTTGGAAATGGATGGAGCCGAGGAACGTTTTGATTCCGGATACCTGACCGATGACCTCACCGACCGCGCCATCGATTTTGTCACCCGCCACAAGGAGCACCCCTTCTTTCTTCACCTGGCCCACTATGCACCCCACCGTCCGCTCAGTGCCCCCGAAGAGTTGGTGCAGTCCTACATGAAGGCCGGCCTCGACGAAAAGATCGCCAAGGTCTACGCCATGGTGGAGGTGCTGGATCTCGGGATCGGAAAGCTGCTGAGGTCACTGGATGAACTCGGACTGAAGGAAAACACGCTTGTCTTCTTCGCAAGCGACAACGGACCGGATCCGATTCCCGGCCACCGATTCAACCTGAACATGCGCGGCATGAAATACGAGGTCCATGAGGGAGGCATCCATGTTCCCATGGCCTTCCATTGGCCAGGAACGCTTTCACCGGGAATTCGGAACCAGGTGATCCAGTTCATCGACATCCTCCCCACCCTCGCCGAGTTCTGCGATGTCCCGGTTCCCAGTGGGCTTGCGATCGATGGAATCAGTTTCGCAGGTGTCGTCAGGGACAACGACGGAGCACCAGAACGCGACCTTTACTGGCAATGGAACCGTAAGGAGCCTCTCTACGAGCACAATGCGGCACTGCGCGATGGACCTTGGAAACTCGTACGTCCCTTCATCACCCGGAACATCCCCAAGCCCGACACCGAAGAGCCACCGGTACTTTATGACCTTTCCAACGATCCAGGGGAAACCATCGATGTTGCCTCGAAGTTCCCCAGGCAATTCAGGGAAATGCGGGACCGTCTTGAGGCATGGGCGGAGGAAGTCGAGAAGGACCGCCTGGACGACTGAGGGATCAGGAAGCCGCGCCAATCGCAGCCAGTTCCTCCTCACAATCCACGATCTCCTTGATCTGGTGCAGGAACCAACGGTCGATGTAGGTGAGCTCGAATATATCCTCGATGGTCAGCCCGGCCAGGAAGGCATGGCGGAGGTAGAAGATCCTCTCTGCGTTGGGCACGCTGAGTTTCTGCCGGAGGAGATCCATCGGCAGGACACCACGATCATCGTAGAGATCCGCTCCAATGCGCCAGGGCTTTCCGTCACCACCGAGACCGGAACGTCCGATCTCCAATGAGCGCAGGGCCTTCTGCAGACTCTCCTTGAAGGTTCTGCCAATGGCCATCACTTCACCGACCGCCTTCATCTGCGTCGTCAGCGTTGGATCCGCTTGGGGGAATTTTTCAAAGGCAAAGCGCGGAATCTTGGTCACCACATAGTCAATCGTGGGCTCGAAGCTGGCAGGCGTTTCGCGGGTGATGTCGTTCCTGATTTCATCCAGCAGGTAACCCACTGCCAGCTTGGCTGCAATCTTGGCTATCGGGAACCCGGTCGCCTTGGAGGCCAGCGCTGAACTGCGCGACACACGGGGATTCATCTCGATGACGATCATGCGCCCGGTATCCGGATTCACGGAGAACTGGATGTTCGAACCACCCGTCTCGACTCCGACCGCGCGGATGATCGCAAAGGAGGCATCCCGCATGATCTGGTATTCCTTGTCCGTCAGCGTCTGGACAGGAGCGACCGTGATGGAGTCGCCGGTATGCACACCCATGGGGTCAAAGTTCTCGATGGAGCAGACGATCACGCAGTTGTCGGCACGATCCCGCATGACCTCCATCTCATACTCCTTCCAACCGACGAGACATTCCTCGATCAGGATCTCGTTGTAAGGTGAAAGGTCGATACCACGACGGGCAATCTGCTCAAACTCCTCACCGTTGTAGGCGATGCCACCACCGGTTCCGCCCAAGGTGTAGGCAGGACGGATGATCAGGGGGAAACCAATCTTCTCAGCAAAGCCCCTGGCCTCCTCCATGGTGTGCGCGATCTCACTGATCGGGACATCCAGCCCGATCTCGATCATGAGCTTCTTGAATTTCTCACGATTCTCACCCCGTTCGATCGCATCCGCCTTTGCTCCGATCATCTCAACACCCAACCGGTCGAGCACACCGGATTCAAAAAGCTTCATCGCCGTGTTGAGGGCCGTCTGACCACCGAGCGTCGGGAGGAGAACCAGCTCCCCATCCGCGCCCATTTTCTTCAGCTCCTCCTTCTCACGAATCAGGATCTTCTCCACCACCTCGGGAGTGATGGGCTCGATGTAGGTACGATCGGCCATCTCCGGATCGGTCATGATCGTC
>CAZKNW010000441.1:0-3922 GCA_964554035.1 uncultured Verrucomicrobiota bacterium | reverse complement strand
ATCGCGTTGCGGAGGGCGGAGAGAAAGGATTCTGGATCCAGATGTGCATCCTGAGGAAACCAGACTCCACCGCGCACCTTCATTTCCACATCCGGGTCCAGTTCACGCACCCGTTCCGGCGGGCAGACCTCGGCCTTGATACCCAGGCGATTGGCTGCCTCGGCCACTTCGGCCTCCTCATGCAGTCCCTCCTCCGACTGGCAAAGCATCACGAGCCCCTTGCGGACCAGTGTGAAGCCGAGTTCATCGGACAGTTCATCGAAAAGGGCACGGCTTTCGAGGCTGATGTCCCTGAGAAGCGTCTGGCTGTTCTCGACGTGGCGTTGGGTGGAATGACGGTAGAACTGCCAGCACCAGGAAATGAGCTCCTTGTCCAGACGAGGACGCAGGTAAAAGGGACTCTTCCGGTTCAGCATCCACTTCAATCCCTGGGTGATCACGCCCGGTGCTGCGAGGGGAATGAAGTGGCTCGGGACCACCATGCCGGCGTTGCGGAAGGAACAGCTGGCGCGGCGTGAGGCATCACGGTCAATGATGGTGACCTTCCATCCCTCGCGGGCGAGGTAGTAGGCGCAGCAGAGACCGATGACGCCGCCCCCAATGATGAGGTGGGAGGGGCGATCAGTCATCCTGAGCTCCCGATCCGGGCCAGTTGTCCCACCAATTGCGGAATAGTTCCCACTGGTCCGTCAGGTAGGCACGCTGGCTGGTCGTGAGTTGGTCCTCGGGGTTCAATTGGTGTTCGAAGGCGGCATGGCCTTCCAGGACCATCAGCGCCTTGTAGTAAAGCACGAGGTCGGGGCCTTCATCGAACCGGGAGAGGGGAATCAGTGCCTCATTCAGTTCTGCAGCGAGCTTCCTGGAGTCGGCGCATCCGGCGGCGGCCTTTTCGCAAAGCTCGACGAAGCGAAGGATTTCCTTCGGTAGGGCGTTGCCGACCCCGGTGATGGCACCCTTGGCGCCGCAGCGGACGAATCCGTGGTAGACCTGGGTATCGACACCGACCATCAGGGTCAGGCTGTCGTCGCCACTGGTGATGTTCTCCGCGGCGTAGGTCAAGGAATCGGCACCTCCGAATTCCTTGAAGCCAACGAGGTTCGCATGCTTTTCCCGAAGGGCGAAGAAGAGGTCGGCCTTGGTCTCATAGCCGTAGTAAGGGCTGTTGTAGATGACGGAGGGAAGTTCAGGAGCGGCACCAAGAACCGACTGGAAATGTTTTTTTTGTGCGGCGGGGGAAATGCCTCTGGAAAGGAGTCGGGGAATGATCATCAGTCCGACCGCACCGTTTTCCCGTCCATGGGCTGCGTGTGCCACGGCGCGCTTGGTATTCTGGGCGCCTGTGCCAACCACGACCGGAATGCCGGCCGCGCTGAGAAGCCGGACGCCTTCCATCCGCTGTTCATCGCTGAGCAGGGGCCAGTCGCCCATGGAGCCGCAGTAGACCACCGCCTTCATTCCGGCATCGATCAGGCTTTTCCCTGTGCTGACCAGGGCGTCGTAGTTGGGAGCACCCTCTGCCGAGCAGGGGGTCATGAGGGCCGGGATGGTTCCTTGAAACGGGTTTTCCTTCATGTGAGTGGTCTAGAATGTGGCTGGAATGCCAAAGGCGAAAGGGGAATCGGGCTGGATGATCAGCTCGGCGCGGGCCGTGATGTGGGCGGATCCGGTCAGGGTCGGAATGATGCCTCCGGCATGGGCTGCCTTGTAGCTGCCTTCAAAGACCGTATTGAGGATGCCTGCCTGACGCCATGTTTGTCCCTCCTTGAGCTTTTCATCCGCGGCGAGGCAGGCGAGCTTGGCGCTCGTGCCGGTGCCGCAGGGGGACCGGTCGTAGGCCTTGCCGGGACAGAGGACGAAATTCCGGCTGTCCGATTGGGAAGGGTCGGAGGGCGGGCCGAAGAGCTCGATGTGATCGATTTCAGCGCCGTCCATTCCCGTGATGTTCTGCTCTTTCAGGGCCTTGCGGATGGCCCATGAATACTCGGTCAAGGCGTCGATGTTCTCTGGGATGATCGGCAGCGAACGAGGACCATCAGCAAGAAAGAACCAGTTTCCACCCCATGCGATGTCGCCTCGAACCTGTCCCGTTCCTGGCAGTTCCACGGGGAAGAGGGTTCGGTAGCGGAAGCTGCGGACGTTTTCCACCGTGACGGTGCCGGATTTGGAAACCTCCACACCGACCACACCCACCGGGGTGTCGAAGTTGTGGTGACCCGGGCGGATCCTACCCTCATGGAGGAGGGTGACGGCGACTCCCATGGTGCCATGGATGCACCCGTTCAGGCACCCAACGTTGTTGAAGAAGATCACCCCCGTCGCACAGTCCTTGTTGCAGGGTTCGCAAAGCATGGCGCCCACGATTGCATCATGTCCCCGGGGCTCGCAGACGCTGGCGGTACGCAGCCAGTCATAGTCGTTTCGGAAGCTCTCACGCTTCTCCAGCATGGTCTGGCCCTTTGGCTCGGGAACGCCTCCGGTGATGACCCGTGTGGGTTCCCCGGCGGTATGGGAATCGATCACATCGATGGACTGGAGGGAATTCGGCTGCATCTTTTGACGAGGAAGATACTTCATGCGTCTTGTCCGAGTTGGAAGTCAGGATTGAGCAATCGGCACAGGCATGGGAGGATGGGAACAGATCGGCAGAGATGACGCCAGCGACGCGCCATGCCCCAGACCACCCATGAAACCGGACGATGCCAAGACACGATTCCTGAAAGACCTTGGGCGCCCGTGGATCTGTGAGGAACTGTTTGACGTCCTGACCGACAGTGTTGTCTTTATCAAGGACCGGCAGGGACGCTACGTCGTGGTGAACCAGACCCTGGTGGAGCGATGTGGCATGAAGTCCAAGGACGAGGTCATTGGGAAGTCGGCTCGGGAGGTTTTTCCAGTGCCATTGGGTGAAAGCTTTTCGGAACAGGATATGGAGGTGATCGAGAAGTCCAAGGCCATCCTTGCCCAGTTGGAGCTGCATCTTTACCCGGGAGGTCGACGTGGCTGGTGCCTGACATGGAAGGAGCCGGTATTGAATGCAAAAGGGGAGACGGTAGGCGTTTCCGGGATCTCGCGTGACCTGCTTTCCAGTCTGGATGCCCCCAAGGACATGGATGCCATATCCGGAGTCCTGTCCCACATTGAGAAAAACCTGGATGAACCACTGCGGCTCCAGGAACTCGCAGACAAGGCGGGGCTTTCCACCTATCAGCTGGACCAGCGTATCCGGGCCCTGTTCAACCTGACCGCCGGTCAATACATCACCCGGAAGCGGATCGAACGTGCCTGCCATCTCCTTGAACGGACGAGCAGTCCCATCACCGATGTCGCACTGGATTGCGGCTACGGTGACCAGAGCGCCTTCACCCGGCAGTTCCGCCAGTCGGTGGGCATCACCCCCGGGGCGTTTCGGGAACAGCGACGCTCGGGTTCCTGATTCATGCTGCTTTTCAAGTCTTCGCTGGGTTCGGCGACAAGACGGTGATGGCCTGGGAAGGCAGTATGTCTTCAAGATGTTGAAAGCGATTCCTTCAGACTACCACTCCCTGTTGTGCAGACGTGGTATGCTGATCATTTTGATCCTCCAATCGTTGCTCGCCTCCTCCTTGTCGGCTGAGATGTTGCCTGGTGACCTGGAAAAGGTGCAAAGGGCAGTGGCGATCTTGAATGGCTATCATGCGCAGAATCCAGAGAAGGGAGACCGAAAGGTTCATGTGGTTTCATGGAGGGCGCGGGACAGGGCATTTCCTGCAAAGCATCAGGAACGTCTGCCGAGGATCCTCGCGCATATCCAGAAGTTCTATGCCGACGAAAATGGCTGACCCGGCCGGATTCGCACCAGCATCTCGCTGTTTAACAAACAACCGCTCTACTGTTGAGCTACAGGTCAATTGGTTGCAGCGACAGGATTTGCACCCGTATCCAA
>CAZKNW010000440.1:0-3930 GCA_964554035.1 uncultured Verrucomicrobiota bacterium | reverse complement strand
TGTGGACAGTGGTTTGGCATGGAGATCGACACAACCTATGGCCCCCATCAGTTGACCACGGACTGTGAGGTATGCTGTCGCCCATTCATTGTCATGGTGGACTGCGAACCCGGTACGGTCTTCAGCTTGAGCAGCCAGGGTGAAGGAGAATAGCCCCATGGGAGACTCCCTTCCCATCTGTGAAATACGAGAGGAGTTCCTCAAGGTCTTGGTCGACAATGGGCAATGCGTCCTCGTTGCTCCCACTGGTTCAGGCAAATCCACCCAGGCTCCACAATTCCTACTGGACAGCGACCTGGATACGGGACGCCTGATTATCGTGCTCGAACCACGTCGTATTGCCGCCCGTACACTTGCATCTAGGGTAGCGGACGAACGCTCGGCATCCTTGGGACGGGAGGTTGGGTATTCGATTCGGTTTGAGAACCGAATGTCGGGAGGGACACGGATTGTCTACGTCACGGAAGGAGTGTTCCTTCGCTGGGTGGAGAAGGATGGCTTTCTGGATGACGTGGAAGCGGTCTTCTTCGATGAGTTCCATGAGCGAAGCCTCTTGAGCGACGTTGGACTGGCGCTTTTCAGGGCCATGCGTGCGAATCTCGAGAGGCCTCCCTATCTGATCGTGATGTCGGCCACGATTGAAGCAGAGCCTGTAGCTCAATTCCTGGGAGGCTCGGATAAGTGCCCCATCGTCCGTTCTGAAGGCAGGATGTTTCCGGTTGAGGTTTTCTATCAGGATCACCGCGACAAGAGCAGTGTCCTGGATGCGGCAGTTTCGGCTGTTGGAAGGATTGTCGGACGTGGCGAGGAAGGTGACATCCTTGTGTTCATGCCCGGGATGGGGGAAATCATGTCGACTGTTTCGGCCCTCCAGCGGTCTGGGGTTGGAGACGGCTCCGAAATCCTGCCATTACATGGTGACCTTTCGATCGAACAACAGGCGAGGGCCTTCGCCAGATCGGATCGACGGAAAATCGTGGTTGCGACCAATGTGGCTGAAACCTCAGTGACGATTCCCGGAGTCAGGCATGTCGTGGATGGAGGTCTTGCGCGGGTGGCACGTTATGATGCTTCGAGGGGGATCAACACCCTGCTACTGGAAGAGATCAGCCATGCTTCAGCGGACCAGAGGGCTGGGCGAGCCGGCAGGACAGCACCCGGATCCTGCATGCGACTGTGGAATGAGAGCAACCACCTCAATCGCCCAAAAAAGAACACCCCTGAAATCCAGAGGGCAGACCTGGCCGAGTCGCTCCTACTGCTGCACTCGTTGGGAATCACGGATCCGGTTGCCTTCGACTGGCTTGATCGGCCTGAGAGCGCAGCGATCGAGAGAGCCGAGGAGTTGCTTGAAAATCTAGGTGCCGTCAGTGGCAGAGGAGAAGAAAGGCGTTTGAGCGAAATGGGAATCAAGATGATGCGCCTTCCGATGCACCCGCGTTATTCAAGGATGATTCTTCAAGGTGTAGCCGAGGATTGCGTTCCTGAGGCAGCGCTATGTGCCGCCCTTGTTTCAGGGAGGGACCTGCTTATGAGGGTCGCTCCCGGGGATTCCAGGCAGAAGGCCATCCGGGAGGAGCTGCAGGACGGTGTGAGGTCCGATTTTCAAGTTGCGATGAGGGCGTTCCTGTGGGTGCGCCAACAACGATTCCAGCTGGATGCATGTCGCCAGATTGGCGTCCATGGCCAAACGGCGCGCTCGGTGGAGCGAACCTTCCAGCAATTGATAGAGATCTGCGTCAAGGAAGGCCTGGTCGAAAAGGATGGCATGACCGTTGATCCGAATCGGAATGATGCGATCGGGCGTGCCGCATTGGTTGGTTTTGTGGACCAATTGGGTGTCAGGAAGGACAAGGGAACCCTAGACTGCCGGGTTTCCGGGGGCAGGGAAGGAACCTTGGTTCGTGAAAGCGTTATGGCAAGGGAAGGCGCTCCCATGATGTTTGTGGTAGGCGACTTAAGGGAGATAGACTCCAAACGCCGCGACCAGTTGACCCTCATCTCCCTTGCTTCCGGCGTGGAGTCCGAATGGCTCGAGGAACTGTTTCCCGAGCAGACGAAGGCACAACGCATTCATGAATATGATGCCTTGCACAAACGTGTCCAAGCCTGGGAGGCAAGGAAGCTTGCGGGGTTTGAACTGGAAAGAAGGAAGGTGCCAGACCTGGACGACAGGGAATGCGGACGTTGTCTTGCGGAAGCCTTCTTCAATGATGAGATCGCACTGCCGAACTGGAACCACTCGCTTCAGCAATGGGTGGCGAGGTGCCAGCTACTTGCCCATGTGTTTCCTGATCTCGAGTTCCCACGTTTTGAACGGACGGAGCTGAGGGATTTTCTGGGCGAAGCGTTGAAAGGGAAGCCGGTCCTGAAGCATGCGCAGGAGGTTTGTCTCGAAAGGGAATTGAAATCCTATCTGGGAAAGGATCGGATCGAATGGCTCGATGAACTGGTTCCCTGCTCGATCGAGATCGATGGTGTGGGGAAACGAAGGTTGATCTATTCCATGAAGGGGAAGGAAGGTGGCAACGAGGGACCACAACCGGAGATTCAAATAAAGGTTCAGGAATGCTTTCCGATTCAGGAGCATCCAAAGATCTGCGATGGGCGTGTCGCCGTAAGGCTCAAGTTGCAGAAACCCAACGGCAAACGCTTGGCCGAGACCATCGACTGGCTGGAGTTCAAGAGGGTGGACTATCCGAAACACCGCAGGGAACTTGCTGCGAAGTTTGCTTCCATTGGCTGGATCTAGAGTTGATTGAGAGCTGTGTCTTTCGCTGGCATCGGGAGTGCAGATGTTTTAGGTTCTCGTCCGCATGATTCCAGACCAGCGACCAGAAGTAATCATAACGCACGAGAGTGACCTTGATGGTTTTGTCTCGGGCCTGTTGCTTCAGCGGCTGGCAAGGGAACGCTTCGGCAAGGAGCCCAAGCTTCTTTCCTACAACCATCAGACCTTCAAGAACCGACACTTCGTGGAGACAACCGGTTGGGTCGCCGACTTCGCCTTGGACAAGAGGATGGACAAGCACAACTGGATGGTCGTGGATCATCACCACACCGGTTACCAGCCCGTGAATTGCCGGTTCATCCACAACCCTGAGAAATCGGCAGGGCTTCTCAGTTATGAACTATGCCGTGAGGCCGGTATTCAAAGCGAAGCCCTGGACAAGTTGGTGGAGCTCAACAACGTCGCCGATCTCTTTCTTCACCAGTCTCCCAGCTTCGATGAAGCCCAGCTCTATGCGGGACTGATCAAGAGCTATGGTTTCTGGAACATCCATTCCCTGATTGGCGGTGAACTGGAGAAGCTGCTGGATCATCCTCTGCTCAAGGTGATGGCGGTTCGGCAGGAGATTGAAGACCCCATCGGTCTGTCCTGGAGCAGGGACAACATCGTCGAGCTTTCAAAGAAGGTGGGCTTCGTAAGCACGACTATCGGGAACATCAATCTGATCATCCACCAGTTGCTGGAGGACCCTTCAGTCGAGTTCGAGGTGCTGACGACCCTTTTCAGGAAGCCGAATGGAACAGTCATTGCGAGTTTCAGAAGCCGGAACCAGACGGCCTTGTCGATCGCCAGGCAGTTTCAGGGAGGAGGACATCCAAATGCGTCGGGAGCAACACTCCCAAGGTCGGTGGACTCAATCAAGCAGGCCATCGAGTATCTTACGCAGATACTCAATCCCCAGACCCCGGAGACTCCCCCCATCAACGACCTTGCAAGCCTCTTTGACTCGATCGACGTTGCCGAGGAATAGGTTCCACGATGGTTGCAAGTTATGGTGAAGGGTCTAGGCTTCTACCATGTCCCTGATGCGTCTAAGGAAATGCGCCTCCGCATGGCTCCTTTTTGTTTTGGTGGCGGACTCATCCGCCTCTGAACTGCTTCAGTTCAATCGGGACATCCGTCCGGTCCTCTCCTCGAAC
>CAZKNW010000439.1:0-3936 GCA_964554035.1 uncultured Verrucomicrobiota bacterium | reverse complement strand
CCCAAGGTGCCGAGGTAAGCCGTCTGAAAGGATACGACATTGTTCTAGACCGAAACGAATCCCAGTTCGCCACCGGTTACCCTTTGTCCGATGTCGCAATCTATCTGGGCTGGTACAGCAGCAGTCCTACCGGAGCCTTCGCCGGCGAGGTTCCTTTCCGAAAGGGAGCGATAGCCTATCACCTGTTTTCCTACAGCGCGCAGTCGCTACGGATTCCCAGCCGGGACTGGTGCGCCTCGCTCCTCGAGAAAGGCGCTGCAGCCACCATGGGATGCGTCTATGAACCTTACCTCGGCGGCACACCCGACCTCGGCGTCTTCCTCGAACGTTTCATGATGCGGGGCTATAGTTTCGGCGAAGCGGCCTATACGGCCCAGAACGGTCTTTCATGGCAATCGACCATCATTGGAGACCCTCTTTACGAGCCTTTTTCCCGCCCGCTTGAGGAACGCCTGAAGTCCCTGTCCACAGACACCGATACCACCAACCTTGAATGGGGGTTGGCCATGGCCGCGAACCGAAGGTTGCAGTCCGGCCAGCCCCACGCCGAGGTCGCGGACTTCATCCATTACCAAAAGGTCACGGACTCCAGTCCGATTCTCCTGGAAAAGGTGGCGGCAGTTCACATGCAAGGCAGGGCCCCGGCAAGGGCGGCGGACGCCTTCCAGAAGGCACTTTCACTGACAAGAGATTCCAGTGCCCGATTTCGCCTGATGTTCGGACTGGCCTCCTCACTCGCCTCCTCAGGCAGGAATGAGGCGGCCATTGAACAACTTGAAATGGTACTAAAGGACTTCCCTGACAACCCCCTTAGCGGACAGGCAAGATCCATGATCGAAAAACTTAAACCCGGAGAAAAACCGTGAGCAATCCGAACGAACAGAAACCCGTGGCTGGGGCAAGGAAATGGCTGATTCTGCTCCTTTTTGCCGCACCACTCGTTGCCGCATTCACCCTCTTCGTCGTGTCTCTTTCCAAATAGTCCCTTCAGCTGGACGCCAGACCTGGAATCACCTCTTCTCGAAGCGACAGGACGGCATCAGACAAGGGACCAACTCCCTCACGCAGGACATCCGTAACCGGCAGTTGATACCGGTCCTCCATCCTTGCCTTTTCAACCCGGTAACCCTCTTCATCCAACAGTCTCGAATTGATGTTGATCCCGATGAAACGGCAAGGATGCATGATGTTCGCGGCAGCCATGTAGAGATCCATGATCCTGCCCATCTCCGGAATCCTCAGGTACTCCATTTCCTTCACCGTTTCCCTGCCGGCTTCATAGCAATAGATCAGGCCATGCGGCATGACCCCATGAAGAAGTCCCAAGGTAACCGCTGAGAACCTCGGGTGAGCCAGGCTCCCCTGGCCCTCGATCACCAGGATGTCATTCTCCTGGTTGCCGAGAACCAGCTTCTCGGCTGCACCGTTCACAAAATCAGCCACCACACAATCGATGGGACATCCATCCCCTTCAATCATGATTCCGGTCTGACCCGTCGCCACGAACTTGGTCATGATGCCGCCAGCCTTCAGGGATCTTGCCAGCTCAATCGATGTCACCATCTTTCCAAGGCTGCAGTCATTTCCGACGGTATGGATGCGCAGGCAGTCCTCGCGAATCCCCATCCTTGAGGCGACGTCGCGCTCGGAATTCCTCCTCACATCCCGGAGGGTCACCCCCTTCTCGGCAGCGGCCTGTCGAATGACGGCATCATCTCCCAGGAAATGATGCAAGCCTGACTCTACATTCATTCCTGCTGCTATGGCATCCAGCACCTGGTTCCTCATCACCTCCGGCAAGCGTCCTCCCGAGGGAGCGATCCCAACCAGGAGGGTATTGGCATCCGGCGCCTCGCCCACTGATCCCACGATGGGTATGTCACCCCCTATTCCGAAAACATCCGAACAGGTCCCTCCGGCCTTCTCCGTATCCAATACGGCTGCAACCTCTTCAGTGCAATATCGAAGGATACTATTGGCAGTCTTTGCACTCAGGGACCCTGAGTAACCCTCCGTCAGTAGCAATAATCTGCGGCGCTTTTGCATTGCTGTCATGAACCCGTTCCGTCAATTCGCGTCAATCCAGGACAATACTTCCTCGATCTGTTTCTTGCCTGATTCCTTGGAAAAGCTAATCGGGGTCGTCCTGACACCTTCGAACGGGGCGAAGGTCTGGTTGCTTTCACCGGCAAGCCACAAAGCGGTGCCTGAAGCCTTGGCAAGCAAGCCCGGTAGATCATCAAAACAGGCGGCACCGGGAACAAAGTCGACCGACCTGATGTCCGGCACCTCGCCAAAACGAAAACCCTTTGTATCCAAGACCGCCCAGTCCACTTTTCCATCCTGGGCGATGGCACCTGCGGCAACATGGGCCAATCCATCCATCGCCACCAGTCCCACCTTCTTCGACGGGCGCTCGTGATTCCGCACCAGTGCCAGGACACTCAGGATGTCGTGAACCCTGGAAGCACCCAGTGAGTCATTGTAGCCATGGGTATAGCCCGCAAACTCCCGCGGATTCTCAACCCTCGGTGCGGTTTGAATCTGTTTGCCATCCGCGAGGAACTCCCCCGTCATGAAAAGATCCATTGCCACGACCGTTGAACCACCCTCAACCAGCTTCCTCGCCATTGGGGACAGCTTATATCCGTCACCGGCCTTCACGAATGCACCGGCCTTGCCCTGTCTCGAAACCAGGAGAATCGTAGTCCCATTCCAGTCTTCAGGATAAAGAAAACTGACTGGAACGGTTTCATCGTGGCTTAGATTACGGATGAAGCCATTCATCTCCAGATGTCCATCTCTCCTGATCTTGTCGTGTATCTCCCACTCCACCTTACCTGCCGACTGCGCATTCCGGCCGAAGACGATGTCCAGCCCTCTTTCGAGCGTCTCCAGGTAATGGGAACGATCCTTGCGCAACGCCTCGAGATTCTTCCTGTGGTCCTCATCAAGCCATTTTGTCAACTTCAGCTCAACCTCCGGTCCGGACGAAGGCGCCGGATGCATTTCGTTCCAAACAGACATCTCCTTGCGCGACAGCCTGTGAAAATCACGTTCGAGAACGGGAGTCTCCATGCCCAGTTTGAAGTGGGTGTTGACCCAGCCATACATCGATGTCCGGTTGACATGGTTGTAGTTGTGCTTGAAGTGGGTGTTGCTCCAGAGCGCGACGTTGCCCTTGGCCCCCATCAACCGGTACAGCGCCTGAAGTTCTGGATAACCCTTTGTCGTCATCTCCTTGGTCCAGTCATCGGCCGCGGTCATTCCCATCGGCTTGGGAGCAAACACTGCTGCGATCTCCACATTCCCAGTCCCGATCCTTAGTCCAGAAGCATTCTCACAGGTGCATCCCCCCTGCATCGCAGTAGAAACCATTACCGCAGGAATGGAAAGGTCGATACGGTCGTCGAGGGCGGCCAGGACAAATGTCTGTGTTCCTCCTCCACTGGCGCCCGTGATCGCGAGACGGTCCGGATCCACGTCGGGAAGCGATACGAGGAAATCCACGGCCCGGATTGAGTTCCAGGTCTGGAGCCCCATCACGCTTTGGAAACGACTTTCCGCTTGGGGACTGAAAAGCCCCCACCTCGAGTTGCCATTCATTTCGGGACGCTGAGTGCGAAACTTGTGTGCCACTTCAAACGGGATCTGGACGCTGTCCGCATAGCCGATCATGTCGTATTGGAAGACCACACATCCCATTCTCGCCAGTTGCACGCAGCGTGCCTGCATATGATTTCGAGCCGCCGCCTCGAACCTCTCTGCGCCGATCGCAAGCAGTTCCTTGACTCCCGGGTCATTGACCTCATAGAAGCGCCCGTTCGCCCAGTGTCCATGTGGGCACAGTACCGCAGGCATCCTGCCCCTTGCTGGCGTCCAGCCTGCAGGCCTGTACAGGCTTCAGGTCACGAAGAAGCCTGGAAGGCTTTCAAA
>CAZKNW010000438.1:0-3941 GCA_964554035.1 uncultured Verrucomicrobiota bacterium | reverse complement strand
AGCAAAGGGTGATCGGCCAGGTCGGGGAATCAATGAACCGCAAGCGCTGGCCGATCCTTCTCTACAAGGAGGAGGAGTTCACCAACCTCAAGATGACCGCCAAGATCAAGATCACCGGTGGCATTCTCAACCAGATGGCCGGCTTTGTCTTCAGGGCATCTTCCGCGGATGACTTTTACTCGATCCGCCTGAATGCCGACGCCCAGAAACTGGAGTTCATCAAGGCGGTCGACGGGAACTTCGGCGAGGCGATTGGCGTTCCTGCGGAGATCAAGAAGGGTGAATGGCAGGAACTCACCGTGACCTGCGAAAACGCCCAGATCAATGTGCTGCTCGATGGCAAGAAGGTCATTCCCACACTCAATGACACTTCCCACGCCTCAGGGATGATTGGTTTTTTCACGATGGGCGACACCAAGGCACTCTTCGCTGACATTCAGACCACCTACACGCGTCGGATCCCGCTGGCCCAGATGTTGATCCGTGACATGCAGGAGAAGTACCCACGCCTCTTGGGTATTCAGATTTTCACTGAACTGCCAAAGAAGGAAGGCACCTATGTCGTCGGAAGCACCGACTTGGATGATGTCGGTGAAGCGGGCGGTGATGTCGAGGCGGACGTGATCGGAAAGGCAGCCATGGCCTACGGAGGCAAGGACAGGAAGACCATCACTGTTGTCATGCCCCTGAGGGACAGGAACGGAGATCCCATCGCCGCGGTCCGTTTCAAGATGAAGAAATTTCCAGGACAGACCCAGAACGCAGCCTTCTCGCGCGCCATGCCAATCATCAGTGACATGCAGGAACGGGTGCTCAGTCAGTCCGACCTCATCGAATAGCTTCCCTCACCGATGAAGCCTGGTGACATCCATCGTGACCTTGCCATCGGGCCTAAGACCGATCCTGCATCCATCTACCGATACCGGGACGGAATCTTTGCGGCTGATCTTCTCACCACAGCCATCCTCGAACTGGATTTTTTTACGCGCTTTGGTGATGCATCCCTGAAAAAGGAGGAGATCGCCACGCTTTTCAACTGTCATCCACGTCCGCTGGATGTCCTCTTGAGCCTCTGTCTGTACCACGGGTATCTCGAGCGCACCAACGGAGAGTTCAAGCTCACCACACTGGCCAAGGAGCATCTCATCAAGGGCTCCACCTTCTACATAGGCGGCTATTTCGCCTCCCTTTCCGAACGCCCGGTAGTTCAGGGAATGCTGAAGGTCTTCCAGACCGGCAAGCCTGCCAACTGGGGCGGCTACGAGGAGGAAGACTGGCACGATGCCATGGAGGACAAGGAGTTTGCGGAGCAGTTCACGGCAGCCATGGATGCGCGGGGTCCCTGCCTCGGGCATGCTCTTGCCTCACGCGTGAACCTCGGCAATAGGACGCGATTCCTCGATATCGGAGGCGGCTCCGGTATCTATGCATGTTGCCTCGCTGCGTCACACCCCGGGCTCACAGGTGATGTCGTGGAAAAGGCGCCAGTCAACGAGATCGCCAGGAGGAAGATCCGGGAACGGGGATTCTCCAACCGGATAGGGGTCATTACAGCGGACATGTTCGAGGATTCGTTCCCGGAGGGCTATGACATCCATCTCCTCTCGAACGTTCTTCACGATTGGGATTTCCCGGAGATTCACAGGATCGTGGCTGCATCAGCAAAGTCATTGAAGAAGGGATCCCTGCTGATTGCGCACGAAGCCTTCCTCAATGACGACAAGGATGGGCCGCTCCCGGTGATCGAGTATTCCGCGATCCTCATGCATGCCACCCAGGGAAGGTGCTATTCCCTCACCGATCTGGAGCCAATCTTCAAAGAACACGGTTTCCAGTTCATCGAACGTTTTGACACTGCGGCCGACCGAAGTGCACTGATTTTCGAGCGGAGCTGAGACCATGGCACAGGACGAACTTTTCAGCTCGAATCCCGACACACCTTCACACCGGGAAAGTGCCCCGGAAGAGAACCCCGAAAGAGGAAGGCGCGTCCCTCTCGCGGAGCGCATGCGCCCTCGTGACCTCGATCAATACGTCGGCCAGAGGCACATACTCGACAAGGGAAAGCTGCTAAGAAGGGCCATCGAGGCGGACCGGATGCAGTCCATCATTCTCTACGGGCCTCCCGGAGTCGGCAAAACCTCTCTTGCACGGATCATCGCCACCCAGACCCAATGTCATTTCGAGCGCCTGAGCGGTGTCGAGTCCAACGTGGCGGACATGCGTCGGGTTCTGGGGACCGCTGCCAACCGGTGGCAGAACTCCGGTCGCCCCACCCTGCTCTTCGTCGACGAGATCCACCGTTTCAACAAGTCGCAGCAGGATGTCCTGCTTCCCGACGTGGAGTCAGGCGTCATTCGCCTCATCGGAGCCACCACCCATAATCCCTTTTTCTTCGTAAATTCCCCCCTCGTATCCCGCTCACAGATCTTTCAACTCGAACCCCTGACTGAAGAGGATATCCGGAGCCTGATCCTTGAGGCCCTCAACGAGGAGGAACGCGGACTGGGATGGATGCGGGTAGAAATGGATGAAAAAGCCATCGACCATCTTGCGAAAATGGCCGATGGCGACGCCCGCAAGGCCCTGAACTCCCTAGACATCGCAGCCCTCACAACCGATCCAGACAGCGATGGTGTTGTCAGGATTTCACTGGAGGTCGCCGAGGAAAGCATCCAGAGAAAGGCCATCGTCTACGATGGTGATGGCGACGCTCATTACGACACCATTTCCGCCTTCATCAAATCCATGAGGGGCAGTGATCCTGATGCCACCCTCTACTGGTTGGCCAAAATGATTCATGCTGGCGAGGACCCCCGTTTCATCACACGACGAATCCTTATCTGCGCAGCAGAGGACGTCGGGCTCGCCGACCCAATGGCACTCGTCCTTGCCAACGCCGCCCATCAGGTCTCCGAGACGATTGGTTGGCCGGAAGCACGGATTCCGATTGCCGAGGCAGCGATCTACATCGCCTGTGCGTGGAAAAGCAACACCGCCCTGGCGGCCATCGACGCGGCCTTGGAAGATGTCCGAAAGAATCCAACCTTGCCTGTGCCCAGGCATCTTCGAGACAAGCACTATCCCGGGGCGGAGAAGCTCGGACATGGAAAGGGATACCAATACGCGCATGGCTTTGAGGGCGGATTTGTTCCCCAGGACTATCTCGGATCCTTCAAGCGCTTCTACGAACCCAATGACCTCGGCTCCGAGCGAAAAATCAAAGAACGACTTGATTACTGGCGCGCCCAGATCGAAAAAGGAAACGCGACGAACACAAAGAATACGGGGTGAGTATCAAGGACACCAAAGAAGACCTGCGCAAGGCGTTGCGAGTTGCCTCCCAGGTCCCGCACGAATACGAGCAAGTCAAGGAATCCCGAGCCATTTGCGAGGCAATCCAGGGGCTTGAAGTGTGGAAACAGGCCCGCTACGTCCTTCTCTACTCACCTTCCCCGACCGAACCGGATGTCATGCCTCTCGCCAACAACGGACTGAGGCAGGAAAAGTGCATCGCCTTTCCGCGCTTCGACCCGGCGGAAGGAATCTACAAGGCGGCCCTTGTTCAGGACACGAAGCACCAGCTCCGAAAGGGTAAATTCGGAATCCTCGAACCGGTTGCGGAATGTTCAGAGCTTCCGATTCAGTCCACGGACTTGATTCTGGTGCCCGGAATGGGCTTTGATACACATGGTTGGCGACTCGGCAGGGGTGCAGGGTATTATGACCGGTTGCTGGCCACCACGAACGGGACGCGGATCGGCGTTGCCTACAACTGGCAGATTGCCGAGACAATCCCACATGAACCGCACGATGTGCGGATGAACTGGATACTGACACCGACCCTCCGGCTGGAGATTGCTCCGTAAGCCCGGTCAGGTAATGATTCTACTGGCGACCATTGGTGCCGAGGCAGCCCTTGCCTTTATTTTTGGGGCTGC
>CAZKNW010000437.1:0-3962 GCA_964554035.1 uncultured Verrucomicrobiota bacterium | reverse complement strand
CCTGATTGATGAGGCGGTCACTCCCCTGATCATTTCGGCTCCCAAGGAGAACAAGTCGCTCGAAGATGTGGTGAAGATCGCCTGTCGGCTGGTCAAGGAACTGGAGAAGGAGAAACACTACACCATCGAGGCCAAATACAGGGAGATCGAGCTCACTGCTGCCGGCAAGAAGCGCATTGGCGAGATCTGTTCCGAGCTTT
The DNA here is from genome assembly GCA_964554035.1 of uncultured Verrucomicrobiota bacterium. Lineage (GTDB taxonomy): Bacteria > Verrucomicrobiota > Verrucomicrobiia > Limisphaerales > CAZKNW01 > CAZKNW01. The sequence goes on along the minus strand of CAZKNW010000437.1, from coordinate 3,762 downwards.
CCGGATTCTGGCACAGCGAGGAACGACGCCTGGAACTGCTCAAGCAGGCTGTGGTGGCCAAGGAATTCTACGTCCGCGGGAAGCAGTATGTGATCGATGACGACAAGGTGGTCATCGTCGATGAATTCACGGGTCGTCCCATGCCCCAGCGGAGTTGGAGGCAGGGCATGCACCAAGCCATTGAGGCTAAGGAGGGGCTTCCGATTTCCAGTCCGGCCGAGACGATCGCCCGCCTGAGTTTTCAGCGCTTCTTCCGCCTCTACCGCAAACTTTCAGGAATGACTGGAACGGCGGCGGAGGCTTCCGGGGAATTCTGGCAGATATACGGGCAGAGTGTGGTCAGGATTCCCACCAACAAGCCCTGCATCCGGCAGCAATGGCCCGACCGTTTCTTTCCGGATGACAAGGCCAAGTGGAAGGCGATCGTGGCGGAGATCAAGCGCGTTCATGCGGAAGGGCGTCCCATCCTCGTCGGAACGCGCAGTGTGTCCTCCTCGGAAAAACTGGCGAAGTTTCTCGATGAGGAAGGTCTTTTTTACCGGTTGCTCAATGCCGTCCACCACCAGGAGGAGGCGGCGATCATTGCGGATGCGGGAGAAAAAGGACGTATCACCATTGCGACCAACATGGCTGGCCGTGGCACGGACATCCTGCTCCAGAAGGGTGTTGTTGAACTGGGAGGGCTTCATGTGATTGCCACTGAAAAGCATGAGTCGGGGCGTGTGGACCGGCAGCTCTATGGTCGTGCCGGGCGCCAGGGAGACCCGGGCAGTGCCCAGGCCTTCGTCAGTGCCGAGGATGAACTGGTCCGCCGACATCTCAGGGTGACCCTGAGGCGTAGCCTGAACATGGTGTCCCTGACCCCCATGCCCGGACGGAGCCGCCTTCTCGGCGGCTTCTACAGCCATGCCCAGACCAACGCCCAGGCGATGGCCTACAAGCAGCGCAAGTCCGTCCTCAAGATGGACAACTGGCTCGAGGAGGCCCTCGGCTTCGCGGGTGGTCAGGAAGGTTGACGTCGTTCGAGTTCCTTTTTCATCGGCGCGGCCTTCGTAACCTTCTTGCTGTGTGTGGCGTGGTCTTCAAGAAATCTACATCTCATCAGAAGTTTTGGAGAGATCCTCCTTTTGGGGAATGATCCTTTGCTTTTGACATGTTGAGGAGCAACGATGGCTGGGAGAGCGTTCTGAATGAGTAGGCAAAGCAAGACAGTTCTCGTGCCAGGTGGACAAGGCTGGGTGGGCCAGAGGTTTGTCAGGCACCTTGAGGAGAGGGGCATGAATCCATTGCCCTTGAGTCGAAGGGAAGTGGACTACACTCAGTCGAAATTGCTCAAGGAAGTGATCAAGGATACGGGTGCGTCGTTCCTGATCAATTGCGCGGGTTATACCGGCAAGCCCAATGTGGATGCATGCGAGTTGCACAAGGCGGAATGCCTTGAAGGCAACGCCGTCCTGCCGGGGGTGATTCGGGAGGTATGTGAAGATCTGGGACTTCCATGGGGACATGTTTCCTCTGGTTGCATCTATTCCGGGAATGGCCCGGATGGTTTGGGATTCCGGGAATCGGATCTTCCCAACTTCTCCTTTCGACAAGGGCCGTGCAGCTTTTATTCGGGGACCAAAGCACTTGGAGAAGAGATTTTGGAGGGTGCGGACCGATGTTTCATCTGGAGGCTTCGGATCCCCTTTGACAACCTCGATTTTCCGAGGAACTACCTGAGCAAGGTCCTGACCTATCACCGCCTGCTGGAAGCTCGAAACAGCCTTTCCCATCTGGACGAGTTCGTAAAGGCCGCCTGTGACGGGTGGGTGAATGAGGTGGAGTTTGGGGTCTACAACCTGACCAACCCGGGTAGCATCACGACGAGCCGCGTTGTCGAATTGGCCAGGAAGCATCTCCCCACAGACAAGGAATTCTCCTTTTTTGATTCGGAAGAGCAGTTCCTGAAGGAGGCGGCCAAGACTCCCCGTTCCAACTGTGTTCTCAACACCGACAAGGCACGCGAAGCAGGACTGGTCATGCGACCTGTAGAGGAAGCAGTCATTGATTCATTCAAGAATTGGAGGTCAGCCGGATGAAGGTGCTGGTGACAGGTGGATGTGGTTTCATTGGCAGCAATCTGGTGAGATATCTCCTGAAGGAGGGGCATTCCGTCCTGAACGTCGATAAGCTGACCTATGCCGGGCACCTCGAGTCGCTCAATGGAATCGAAGAAGGGGCCAACTACCGGTTTTCGCAAACGGACATTGTGGATCGGCAGCAGATCAGGCGACTCCTCGGGGAATTCAAGCCTGACGCCCTGATGCATCTTGCGGCGGAGTCCCACGTGGATCGATCCATTGACGGTCCTGGCGAATTCATCCGGACCAATGTGGAAGGGACGTTCTCCCTTCTGGAGGCTGCGAGAGACTATTGGAGTGAATTGAAGGAAGGCGAAAAGGGATCCTTCCGTTTTCTCCATGTTTCCACCGATGAGGTCTACGGGAGCCTGGATGCGGAAGATCATCCGTTTAGTGAAGAAACGCCATATGATCCCCATTCTCCCTATTCGGCCAGCAAGGCGGCATCGGATCATCTTGCCAGGGCCTGGAACGACACCTATGGACTACCGGTGATCGTGACCAACTGTTCCAACAACTACGGGCCTTACCAGTTTCCAGAGAAGCTCATCCCTGTCGTGATCCTCAAGGCGCTGAAGGGGGAGTCGATTCCTGTTTATGGCAAAGGGGAGAACGTCAGGGACTGGCTCTATGTGGAGGATCATGTCCGTGCACTTGAGCTGGTGGTGAGAAAGGGAACTCCGGGTCGGACCTACAACATCGGAGGAAACAATGAGCGCAGGAACATTGATCTGGTCACGGATATCTGTCGCCTGCTGGATCAGTTGTCTCCATCGCGGGAAAAGTGCAGCCATCAGGAACTCATCAACTTCGTGGCGGACAGGCCGGGGCATGACCTGCGCTATGCCATTGATGCCACACGAATCAAGGACGATCTGGGTTGGATTCCCGAGGAGGATTCTGAAAGCGGTCTGGCAAAAACGGTCCGGTGGTATCTCGAGAATCTGGAATGGTGTGATAGCGTTCTTGGAGGTGATCTTGAGTTGGCCCGTCAGGGCCGGAAAGGATTCAATTCATGACTCGTCAAAGAAAGGGAATCGTGCTGGCAGGTGGGAGTGGGACACGCCTCCACCCTTTGACCATCGCGGTGAGCAAGCAGCTCCTCCCGGTCTATGACAAGCCAATGATCTATTACCCGATCTCGGTGCTGTTGCTGACAGGGATTCGGGAGATTCTCATCATTTCCACGCCGCATGATCTGCCATTGTTCAAAAGGCTTCTTGGTGACGGCAAGGCATGGGGAGTTTGTTTCGAGTATGCTGAGCAAGCTGAACCCAAGGGCCTCGCACAGGCATTTACAATAGGTCGCGATTTCATTGGCGACAGCCCGGTTTCCCTTGTCCTGGGAGACAATATTTTCTACGGACAGGGATTGCAGCAGATGTTGCGGACGGCCGCCTCTAGGGAAACCGGCGCAACCATCTTTGGTTATCCCGTGAAGGACCCGGAACGATACGGAGTCGTGGAACTGGACGAAGCGGGGAAGGCCGTTTCCATTGAAGAGAAACCGCTGAATCCACGATCGGGGTTTGCCGTTCCGGGCCTCTATTTCTATGACAATCAGGTTGTGGAGATCGCATCCGGCCTGAAGCCCTCTGCACGTGGAGAGCTTGAGATTTCCGACGTGAACCGGGAATAC